>JAYSCC010000060.1:0-10175 GCA_041915065.1 Zavarzinia sp. | reverse complement strand
AGAGCAGCGCCAGCGCCATGGCCCCGCGCCGCCGTCCGCGCGGCAGGATTTCCCAGAGGAAGCCGAGCGGGGTCAGATTATGCCCGATCGAGAGCGCCACCGCGGTGGTGAAGGGCGCCAGCGCCGTCGCCACCGCGAGCGGCAGGGCTGCGGCGAGCGCCGCCGGTGCCGCCCGCCCGCCGCCCGCGACCAGCAGGATGAGCGCCGTCACGGTGGCGAGTTCGGCCATCAGGGCGCTCTCGACTGGCAGCAGGGCGAAGACCCCGGCGGCCCGGAAGCCGGCCGCCAGGGTGAGCAGCAAGACGAGCGCGGCGATCTGCCCGCGGCCCAGCCGGCGCCCGAAGCGCCGATCGACATAGGCGAATTCGCTGAGAACATGGGCGAGGCCGAAGCCCGCCAGGGTCACCGTATAGAGGGCGAGCGGGGCGAGTGCGGCCGCGAGCGAAAGGCCGGCGGCGGCGAGCACGAGGACAAGGGCGAGGGCAGGCGGCATGGCGCCATCCTAATCCGTGACGGCCATCACGGCGCGGGCGATCTCACTTTGCCTTGAGACGCCGGCTTGGCGATGCTGGGCGCTCGGGGGAATCGACCCGGACGCAGGATCGAGGCGGAAACATGAAAAAGACGGGATACACGCTGCGGGTCGCGGCGCTGGCGGGGTTCATCGCGGTGACGGGCCTGGGGGCGGCGCGGGCGGACGATGTTTCGGACGGGCTCGCCAAGGCGAGTGAACTCTATGCCAAGGGCGACCTCGCGGGCGCCATGAAGGAGATCGGCTTCGCCACCTCCGGCATCCAGACCAAGCTGAATGAGGCCTATGCCTCGACCCTGCCCGATGCGCCGGCTGGCTGGACGGCGGAGGCGGTCGACGCCCAGTCGATGGCGATCATGGGCATGGGCCAGAACATCAGCCGCACCTATACCGATGCCAACGGCAATTCGGTGAAACTGTCGCTCGCCGCGGACAGTCCGCTGATGCAGTCGATGGGCATGGTCTTCGCCAATCCGATGATGGCGGCCCAGGCCGGCTTCACCCGGATCCGGGTGGGCGGCGAAGAGGCCCTGCTGAAAGACGACAAGCAGGATAATTCGGTGCAGATCGTGCTGACCCTGGGCGGCCGCCTGCTGCTCATGGCGGAAGCCAACAATGTCCCGGCCGACCAGGTGAAGGCGATCTTCTCGGCCTGGAAGATCGACCAGCTCAAGAAGCTGGCCGGGATCTGACCTCGGGCCGGCGCCGCCACCGCCGCGGCGCCGGCCCGAGAGATTCACGCGGTGGCGGGTTTCGCACTGACCAGGCGCAGCACGTCGAGATAGTCGGGGGCATCGTCCATGCCGGTCCGCGCCTTCACGATCGCGTGCATGCGCGGCAGGTGGTGATAGGGCACCGAGGGCAGCAGGTGGTGCTCCAGGTGATAGTTCACATGGAGGGGGGCGACGGTCAGGCGGGCCAGGAAGCCGGCGCGCGTGGTCCGCGTGTTGCGCAACGGATGGTCGGAATATTCTGTGCAGGCGTGTTCCGCCAGGGCGCGAATGCGCAGGAACAGGCTGTAGGTCGTCATATAGGCGGCGAACCAGACGAGATAGAGCCAGGCGTGGCCGCTCGCCGCCAGGGCGACGATCAGGACCAGGTTGGCCACCACCATGCCGCCCATGTTGCGGATGCCTTCGCGGGCATAGTCGGTCCAGCGCCGGCCGTCGCGCGGGCGCCGCCGCGCCCCGCCGGAGACGGTGTAGGTCAGCGCGCCGATGTCCATCAGGAGCAGGCCGAAAAGGCGCTTCGCCCCGGTCGCCCCGGTCAGGTCGCGGACGAATTTCCGCCGCAGCGAGGCGCGCGAGGTCGGGAAGGGGGCGACCAGGGAAAGGTCCGGGTCCAGCTCCGAATTGGTGTGGGAATGATGCTGGACATGGTGCTGGCGATAGCGCGCGACGTCGTTCCAGACCAGCCGGGCACAGAACCAGTCGCCCACGATGTCGTTCAGGACCCGGGTCTTGAACAGGCTATAATGCGCCGCCTCGTGCATCAGGATCGAGAGGGCGAGCTGGCGCCCGCCCAGCACGATCAGGCCGAGCAGGATGGTGGCCGGGTTGGGCCAGAGCGCCATCACGGCGAAAGTGCCGACGATCATACCCCAGGTCGACAGCACCGCCCACCAGCCGGCGAGGTCCGACTTGGTGGTCAGGTCGCGGATCTCGTCACGCGTGAAAATGTCGGTCACGCGAAAGCGCGCGGTGCTCATGGTTGTCTCCTCCGTTTTGTGGGGCGGCGAAGAGGCGCCGCCAGATGTCGCGCCCGGCCGCATCGAAGCGGCGCAGCGTGTCGATGAAAACTGTCCGCGCCCCGGCATCGACCAGGGGCTCCGGCAACAGCGGGTCGAACACCCATTGACGGATCGCCTTGCCGCCCAGCAGGAAGGCTTCGCGCGCCGCCACTTCGACGTCGAGCCCGTCCACCCGGGCGAGCCAGGCCTCCAGCGCCGCCGCCGTGCGGCGGTAGCCGGCATCGAGTGTCGCCCCGTCCCACAGGGCACGAATCGAGGCTTCCCGCGCCGGTTCGAAACCGGCGGCGGCGAAGACAGTGGCCGCCCGTTCGAGACCGAGGGCGTGCAGGCGCTGGCGCACCCCGCCGACGCCGCCCTCCAGATTGTCGGGCCGGAGATGCAGGCCACGTTCCGCCTCGGCGAAGCCGAGCAGATGCAGCGCTCTGTCGCGGGTGCGGAGAGCGGCCCGGTCGCTCCGCCCGAGGGCGCCGCAATGGACCGCGACATAGGCGCCTGTCCAGGGCACCAGGCGGCGGTCGGCGCTGCGCCAGGTGGCGAGGTCGCCCGCCAATTCCGCCGCAGCCGGGCCGAGCCGATAGGCGCCGCGTCCCGCCCCCTCGATCATGCCGGCGGCGGCCAGGCGGACCAGGGCGACGCGGGCGGTGGATTCGGCAATCTCGAACAGGGCGCAGCCGCGGATCGCCGCCTGTGCCGACAGGACATGGCCGTCGGCCGCGAGGAGGAATTCGAGGATCAGGTTCTTCGGCTTGGGCGCCGAGGACATGTTACGTTTCCTGACAGATATCGCCTTCGTTCGTAATAATACGACAAATGGCGAGGCCCGCTGTCAACTGTAATGAATCCAGACTACCCCCAGGATGACGACGGCGAATTGAACGAGACAGGCGCGGGTATAGAGGGCGAGGGCGCGGCGGATGTCGGCGGCCCCGGCCTCTGCCCTGCCGTCGCCCATCCAGGCGTCGTCGGACAGGCGCTCGCCGTAAACCTTGGGGCCGTTCAGGCGAAGGCCGAGGGCGCCGGCCATGGCCGCTTCCGGATAACCGCCGTTGGGCGAGCGGTGGCGCCGCGCATCGCGGAACACGGCCCGCAGGGCACCGCCGATCGAAGCGCCCGGCAGGAACAGGCTGGCGAGTGCCAGCCAGAGGGCGGAGAGGCGCGCCCCTGGCAGGTTGACCAGGTCGTCGATCCGGGCCGCGGCCCAGCCGAAGGCGGCGTGGCGCTCCGTCCGGTGGCCGATCATGCTGTCGGCGGTGTTGATCGCCTTATAGGCGGCGATGCCGGGCAGGCCGGCGGCGCCGCACCAGAACGCGGGGGAGACGATGCCGTCCGAGAAATTCTCGGCCAGGCTCTCGATCGCGGCGCGGGCGACCCCCGCCTCGTCCAGCGCCTTGGTATTGCGGCCGACGATCATGGAAACCGCCTGCCGACCAGCCTCTAGCCCGCCGTTCTCCAGCGCTGCGGCGACCGCCGCGACATGGGTGTAGAGGCTCCGCTGCGCCAGCAGGGTGGAAGCCAGCAGGCCGAGGACCGCCAGGGCGGCCGGCGGCGGCAGGAAGCGAGCTGCGAGGTCGGAGACCAGGGCGGCGGGCAGCACCGCGACCGCCATGACCAGGGCGAGGGCGGCGACGCCGTTCAGCCGGCGCAGCAGGTCCGGCAGTTCGGGCTTGTTCTGGCTCCGGTCGAGCCAGGCGATCAGGGCGCCGATCCACATGACCGGATGGCCGATCCGCGCGACCAGCACCGCCGGATAGCCGAGGGCCGCTTCGAGCGCCAGGGCGAGGGCGAGGAGGGTGAGGCTCGAATCGAAATAGGCGGCGATCGTCATGCCCCGCAGCTAGCACAATTCGGCCCGACGCGGCAGGCCCGCGTCGCCGCTGTGCAGTCTCGGGAACTCCTGTAGCATGGCGGAAAGACGGGCGATTCCGATGCGCGGGGAGTGGCGATGGCGGGACTGATCTTTCGGAAAACCAGGGCGCGCGCGCCCCTTCGCCTGGGCCTCGCCGGCGGTGGTACCGATCTTTCCCCCTATTGCGACCAATATGGCGGGGCGGTGCTGAACGTCACCATCGACCGCTATGCCTTCGCCTCCGTCATCCCGCGCCATGACAACCGCGTCTGCTTCATTTCGGACGACACCGGCGTCGAGGAGAGTTTCGAGGTCGACGAACCGCTGAGCGCCGCCAAGCTGCTGCTCCACCGCGGCGTCTACCAGCGCATGATGGCGGATTTCAACGGTGGCCAGCGCGAGCCCATGACCGTCCGCACCACGGTGGACGCGCCCGCGGGCTCCGGCCTCGGCTCGTCCTCCGCCCTCGTGGTCGCCCTGGTCGATGCCCTCCGTGTCGTGCTCGGCGCGCCCCTCGGCCCCTATGACGTCGCACGTCTCGCCTTCGACATCGAGCGGATCGACCTGGCTCTCTCGGGCGGGCGGCAGGACCAATATGCGGCGGCCTTCGGCGGCCTCAACTTCATCGAATTCCTGGCCCAGGAACGGGTGATCGTGAACCCGCTCAGGGCCTCCGATGCGATCATCAATGAATTCGAATGTTCGCTGGTCACCTGTTTCTCGGGCCGTTCGCGCCAGTCGGCCGAGATCATCGACCGCCAGACCGCCGGCCTGAAGACCGCCGATGCGCGCACGGTCGAGGCCATGGACCGCCTGAAATACGATGCGATCGAGATGAAGCGCGCCCTCCTGGTCGGCAGCATTCCGCGCATGGCCGAGATCATGAACGATTCCTGGAAGGCCAAGCAGGCGACCGCGACAGGCGTCTCTACCGCCCGGATCGACGAGCTGTTCGACGTCGCGATGAAGAGCGGCGCCCAGGCCGGCAAAGTCTCCGGCGCGGGCGGTGGTGGCTTCATGTTCTTCATCGTGCCGCCTGAAAACCGCTACAACCTGATGCATGCGCTGAACGAGGCGGGCGGCCAGGCGACCCCGGTCAAATTCATCACCCGCGGCAGCGAGACTTGGCACCTTTGAGGGGACATCTGTGAGCGAGAAAATGCCTGTGAGCGTCGGTCAGGCGGTCATCCTGTGCGGCGGGCTGGGCAGCCGGCTCGGCGCGCTCACGGCGGAGACGCCGAAACCCCTGTTGCCGGTCGGCGGCCGGCCCTTCCTCGAAATCCTGATCGAGGAGATCGCGCGCCAGGGCATCAGCCGCTTCCTGCTGCTGGCGGCCTTCGCTTCGGACCAGGTGCGCGCTTTCGCCGCCGCCCTGCCGTCGACCCTCGGCCTCGATATTTCGGTCGAGATCGCGGTCGAGCCGGACAGGGCCGGCACCGGCGGCGCCCTCTATCACGCGCGCGGCCGGCTGGAGGAGGTCTTTTACCTCTTCAACGGCGATTCCTGGTTCGATATTCCGCTGGCCGATCTCGCCCTGGCCCTGCCGGCGTCGAGCGAGACGGTCGGCGTCCTGGCGCTTCGCCGCCTGCTGGAAGCGGGACGTTACGGCGTCGTCACCCTGACGGGCGAGGTGATCGACCAATTCGCTGCCGCGGCACCGCCCGAGGGCGGGCCGGCCCTGGTCAATGCCGGCGTCTATCTGTTCCGCCGCGTCCTGGTCGAGGCGCTGAAGCCCAATTGCTCGCTCGAACAGGACGTGCTGCCCGGCCTCGCCCGGGCAGGGCGGCTGCGCGGCCTGCCGCGCGACGGCTATTTCCTCGACATCGGCATTCCGGACGATTACGCGAGGGCGCAGGACGAGATCCCGGCCCGGCGGCGCAAACCCGCCCTCTTCCTCGACCGCGACGGCGTGATCAACGAAGACCTCGGTCATGTCGGCACGGTCGAGCGCTTTCATTGGATGACAGGCGCCAAGGCGGCGATCCGCCGGGCCAACCGGGCCGGCTACTATGTCTTCGTCGTGACCAATCAAGCCGGGATCGCCAAGGGTTACTACGACGAAGCCGGCTACCGGGACGTCAGGGCTCACGTCCGTGCCGGCCTTGCCGAGGTGGGCGCCCATATCGACGACGAGCGCTTCTGTCCCTACCACCCGGAAGGCGCGGTCGAGGCCTATCGGGGCTTGTCCGACTGGCGCAAGCCCCAACCCGGCATGCTGCTCGATCTGATGCGGCGCTGGCCGGTCGATGCCGCGCACAGCCTGATGATCGGCGACCGCGAGACCGATCTCGCCGCCGCAGCGGCGGCCGGCATCCGAGGCCATCTCTTCCCCGGCGGCGATCTCGACGCCTTTCTCGCCCCACTGCTCGGAGAAACACCATGAGCGCCGGCTGGACCGCCTTCACGCTGGAACTCGGCAAGTTGCGCCAGTGGTTGTTCGAACAGGCCCTGCCGCTGTGGTCGACGGTCGGCGTCGACCGGGCCAGCGGCGGTTTCTTCGAGAAGTTGACGCCGGCCGGTCAACCGGTGGAGGAGCCGCGCCGCGCCCGTGTCACCGGGCGCCAGATCTACGCCTTCGCCATGGCGGAAAAGCTCGGCTGGGTCGGGCCGGCGCGGGCCATGCTGCGTTACGGGCTGACCAATCTCGAGACCCATTACCTGGGGCCGGAGGGACTGGTGATCTCGACCGTCGATGGGGCGGGCAAGGTCCTGGCGGCGGATTTCGACCTCTATGACCATGCCTTCGTGCTCTTCGGCATGGCCGCCGCGGCCTCTGTCGGCGAACAGAAGGGCCGGCTGGAACGCCGGGCGATCGCGCTCCGCGACGCCATGAAGGCGGGCTTCGGCCATCCGCTCGCGGGCTTCGAAGAAGCCAGGCCGCGCCGCCTGCCGCTCAAGGCCAATCCCCATATGCACATGCTGGAGGCGAGCCTCGCCTGGGCCGAGGTTTCGGCCGATCCGGGCTGGCCGGCGCTGGCGGACGAGATCGCTGAGCTCTGCCTGGCGCATTTCCTCGATCCCGCGACCGGCGCGCTCCGCGAATATTTCGACGGCGACTGGCGCCTGCTCGACGACAAGGCCAACAGCGTGGTCGAGCCCGGGCACCAGTTCGAATGGGCCTGGCTGCTCGCCCGTTGGGGCCGGATACGCGGGCGGAAGGATGCGCTCGCCGCGGCTGCGCGGCTGATCGCCGTCGGCGAGGGGCCGGGGGTCGATCCCGTCCGCGGCCTCGCCATCAACGAGCTGAACGCCGATCTCTCGCTCCGCGACGGTCTGTGCCGCTTGTGGCCGCAGACGGAACGCATCAAGGCCCATGCGATCGCCGCGGCGAGCGCGCCGACCACGGCCGAATCCGATAGGCAAGCGGCGCTGGCGGCCCAGGCGGCACGGGGCCTGCGCCGCTTTTTCGAGCATTCGGTGGCGGGCTCCTGGTACGAGCACTTGGGGCTCGACGGCAAGCCGCTGGCCGAGCCGGCCCGCACCAGCAGCCTCTACCACATCACCTGCGCCATCGCGGAAATGACGGCGCAGGCGGCGTCCCGCGCTTAGTGCTGGCTCTCGGGCATGTGGACGGTCAGGCCGTCCAGCGCGTCCGAAACCGGGATCTGGCACGACAGGCGGGAATTCGCCTGCACGTTCTCGGCGAATTCGAGCATCGAGGTTTCGAGGTCTTCGGGCGGGTTCAGCTTGGCCTGCCATTCCGGCTCGACATAGACGTGGCAGGTGGCGCAGGCGCAGGCGCCGCCACAGTCGCCGTCGATGCCGGGGATATTGTTCTTCACGGCGCCTTCCATCACGGAAAGGCCGGTCTTCACGTCCACTTCGTGACGGGTGCCGTTATGCTCGATATAGATGATCTTCGCCATTTCGCCTGTCCCCGACGCAGCCCTTCAGGCCGCGACCTCCTTCATTGAAACACTGTCGTTGGAAAGTTTTTCGATGTCGACCGGCTTGGCCTGGCCGATCAGCAGTTTGCCCGCCATGAATTCCGGCGGTGCGTTCACCGCTTCCACCGCGACGATGCGGTCGCCCTTCAGGTGGAAGATGGCGAATTTGGCGGCCTCGACATGGCCGCGCACGACGATGCGGTCGGCATCGAAGGGAATTCCGGCGATCTGGAGCTTCAGGTCGTATTGATCGGACCAGAACCAGGGCACCTCGGGCGCCGGCGGCTTGCGCGCGGTCAGAGCGCTCGCCACCTGTTTTGCCTGTTCGAGGGCGTTGGGCACGGATTCGAGCCTATGCATCCGGCCATAGAGCGGCAGCGGCCGGCGCGTAACATCACCGATCGCGAAGATGGCGGGATCGGCGGTGCGCGCCTCGCCGTCGACCACGATGCCGTTGTCGATCGCAAGCCCGGCCGCCGCGGCCAGCTCGTCGTTGGGCACGGCGCCGACGCCGACCACCGCGGCATCGCAAGCCACGGTCCGCCCGCCCGACAGGCGGACGCCGGTGATGTGACCATTGGCGCCCTCGAAACCCTCGACCCCGGCATCGAGTTCGAAAGCGACGCCCTTGGCGCCGTGATAGGACTGGAAGAAGGCCGACAACTCGGGGCAGGCGACGCGGGCGAGCACGCGGGATTCCCGCTCGATCACCACGGCGTCGGCGCCTAGCGCCCGGGCCGAGGCCGCGACCTCGAGCCCGACATAGCCGCCGCCGACGACGGCGAGGCGCTTGCCCGGCCCGATCGCGGCCTTCAGCTTTTCGGCATCGGCGGCGTTACGGAGTTCGAACACGCCATAGAGATCGGCACCCGGCAGGGGCAGGCGGCGTGCCCGCGCCCCGGTCGCGATGATCAGGGCGTCGTAAGCGACGGTGCCGCTGTCGAGCGTCACGGTCTTGGCCGCGCGGTCGATCGCCACCGCCTTGCTGGACAGGCGGAGGTCGATGCCCTGTTCGACATAGAAGCTCTCGGGCTTCAGCATCAGGCTCGCGGCATCGGCCTCGCCCTTCAGCCAAGCCTTGGAAAGGGGAGGGCGCTGATAGGGCGGAATCGGCTCGTCGCCGATCAGCACGATCGGGCCGGCGAAACCGAACTGGCGCAGAAACGCCACGGCCGAACCGCCGGCGTGGCCCGCTCCGATGATGACCACCCGCGCGTCGGCGCCCAATGCCTGCTCCGTCACCCTTCTCTCCTCTCGTCGCTTCCTGCGCTCAGCGACTTCTCTAGCTCCTGGCGGCGTGGACCCATATATCCGAAAAGATGGGCAGCCACCTTTCTCATCTGAATTTCTTCGGCACCCTCGGTGATCCGATAGCGCCGATGGTGGCGATATATATGCTCGAAGGGCTTATGGCGGGAATAGCCTAATCCGCCGTGCACCTGCATCGCCCGGTCGGCCGCCTCGCAGACCAGGCGGTTCGCCCAGTAATTGCACATAGACACTTTATCGGAGAGGCGGCGCTCGACTTCGGGCTTCGGCATCTGGTCCATCTGCCACGCCGTCTTGCGGATCAGCAGGCGCAGCATCTCGGCCTGGGTCGCCAGTTCGACCAGGGGGAATTGGATGCCCTGGTTCTTCGCCAGTTCCTCGCCGAAGGGTTTGCGCTTGCGGGCATAACGCACCGCTTCCTCGATGCAATAGGTCGCGGCGCCGAGGCTCGACGCCGCCTGGCGGATCCGGTTCTCGTGGACGAAATGCTGGGCCAGGGCGAGGCCGCGGCCGAGTTTGCCGAGCACCGCCGAAGCGGGCACGAAGACGTCGCGGAACGAGACCCGGGGATGGTCCGTCGGCATGTTGAAGGTCCAGAGATATTCTTCGACCGTGACCCCGTGCGCCTTGGCCGGGACCAGGAAGGCGGTGATGCCGGCGGCATCGCCCGGCTCGCCCGAGGTGCGGGCGAAGGTCAGGCAGTGGCTCGCCACATGCATCCCCGTGGTCCACATCTTCTCGCCGTCGATCCTATAGCCGGGCAGGCCGCCGCGGGTCTCCGGCACTGCCACGGTCTCCATATGGGTGGCGTCGGAGCCATGTTCCGGTTCGGTCAGGCCGAAGGCGAGGCGGTGCGTCTCCGCCAGCATGCCCGGGATGAATTCGGCCTGC
>JAYSCC010000059.1:0-10302 GCA_041915065.1 Zavarzinia sp. | reverse complement strand
CGAGCGGCGGGCGGTTCGGCCCGAAGGCGCCGCAACCGGCGGCGACGATCACGGCGCCGGCCTCGACCGTGGCACCCTTGCTCGTCTTCAGGCGGAAACGGCCGCCCTCGGTCGGCTCCAGATGGGTGACCTGCTGATCGAGCAGGTAATAGGGTGCGAAGGGCGCGGCCTGGGCTTCCAGCTTGTCGATCAGGCTCTGCCCGTCGATCGCGGGATGGGCCGGAATGTCGTAGATCGGCTTTTCGGGATAGAGCGCCGCGCATTGCCCGCCGATCGCATCGAGCGCGTCGAAGACCACGGCCTTCAGGCCCAGCATGCCCGCCTCGAACACCGCGAAGAGCCCGACCGGGCCGGCCCCGATGATGGCGACGTCGGTTGCCAGGATCTCGGACATACGTTGACCACTCCACTGTCAGCAGGGCCGCCACCATGGCCCCATGCGCCCGTGGATTCAAGCGCGCCCGAAGAAGGGGTCGGGGAGAGGCCGGGCGGGCGAGATTGGATGCCGGTGTCGCGGGCCCCCAATGTTCCCGCCCTCTAGATGCCGCCAACTGTGGTTGACGATTCAGTCTCTGTGAACCATAGTTCTCATATGATCGAGATCGTCAAAAGCGCTGCCTTCGACCGTTGGCTGACGGGCCTTCGCGATAGCCGTGCGGCGGCCCGGATCCAGGCCCGGCTGGACCGCGCGGCGGGCGGCAACTTCGGCGACGTGAAGCCGATAGGCGGTGGCGTGTCCGAGATGAGGATCGATTACGGCCCGGGATACCGGATCTATTTCATGCGGCGCGGGCATCTGGTCGTCGTTCTGCTCTGTGGTGGCGATAAGTCAATGCAGGAAAAGGACATCGGCCAGGCGAAGGCGATCGCAGCCCAGTGGAAGGACTAAATGAATGGCGGAGAACGAGACCTTCAGCCGCTACGACACGGCCGACTACCTGAAGACGGAAGAGGATATCGCCGCCTATCTCGAGGCGGTGATGGAAGAGGGGGGCGACGACCCGGCCTTCGTCGCACGGGCTCTCGGGATCGTGGCGCGAGCCCGCAACATGGCTCAACTGGCCCGCGACACCGGCCTGAGCCGCGAGGGGCTCTACAAGGCCTTGTCGGGCGAGGGCAATCCGAGCTTCGCCACCGTGATGAAGGTGGCGCGGGCGCTCGGCCTGCGGCTGAGCTTCCGCTCGATCTGACGGAGGGGCGGTTCGCCGCCGGCCGTCAGGCCCGGGTTGCGGCGCCCGGGGGCGAAAGGCTAAAGTCCGCCATCTTCCGCCGACACCCGGATTCGGACCCCTCTCGCGTGCAGATCGACTTGCCCGACCTCGATGGGACGGCCGCGCTGGCGGCCCGCCTCGCCCATTTGGCGAGGCCGGGGGATTGCATCGCGCTCAGGGGCGATCTCGGCGCCGGCAAGACGGCATTGGCCCGTGCCTTCCTGCGCGCTGCCGGGGTCACCGAAGACGTGCCGAGCCCGACCTTCGCCCTGGTCCAGCCCTATGACACCGACCTCGGCCCGATCGCCCATTTCGATCTCTACCGGGTCGAGGATCCCTCGGAACTCGACGAATTGGGTTTCGAGGCGGCGCTGGACGACGGCATCGTGCTGGTCGAATGGCCGGATCGGCTGGGTCCCCGCCTGCCGGCCGACCGGCTGGACATCACTCTCTCCCTCGCCGCCGATGGTGCCCAATCTTCTTCCGAAGCGGGCTTCGCCCGCAGGGCCGAACTGATCGGCCATGGTTCCTGGAGCCGGCGAATCGCCGGACTTTCGACTGCCGGATCTTCCGAATGACTGACCGTAATGCGGCGATCGCCGATTTCCTGGGCTCCATCGGCTGGGGCGATGCCGCGCGCCGGCCGCTCGCCGGCGATGCCTCGTTCCGCCGCTACGACCGGGTGGAAAAGCCGGACGGTCGCAGCACCGTCCTGATGGATGCGCCCCCGCCCAAGGAGGACGTGCGTCCCTTCGTCGGCATCGACCGCCATCTGACCCGTATCGGCCTGTCCGCGCCCCAGGTGCTGGCGGCCGACATCGCCCGCGGCTTCCTGCTGCTCGAAGACCTGGGCGACGACAGCTATACGACGGTCCTGGCCGCCGATCCCGCCAAGACCGAGGCGCTCTACGAAGCGGCGGTCGACGTCCTGGTCGAGCTGCGCGCAGCGCCGGCCCCCGGCACCACCCGCTTCGTCGACGGCACCGCGCACCGCCCGGCCGCCTATGACGCCAAGACTTTCGCCTTCGGCCCCTCGCTGGTACTCGACTGGCATGTGCCGGCCCTCCGCATGGGGCTGGAGCCCGAGGCGGGCGAGGCTTTCCGGGCGATCTGGGCCGACCTCTGGCGCCGCCTGCCGCGCGAGCGCGAGACCCTGATGCTGCGCGACTATCACGCCGACAACCTGCTCTGGCTGCCCGGGCGGAAGGGGGCGGCCCGGGTCGGCCTGCTCGATTTCCAGGATGCCACCCTGGGTTCGCCCGCCTATGACCTCGTCTCCCTGATCGAGGATGCGCGGCGCGACGTCGACCCCGCCCTCGGCGCCGAGCTGAAGGCGCGCTATGCCAAGGGGGCGGCCCGGGTCGATCCCCGCTTCGACGCCGCCGCCTTCGAGGCCGCCTATGCGATCCTCGGGGCGCAGCGGAACAGCCGCATCGCCGGCGTCTTCGTCCGCCTCTGGAAGCGCGACGGCAAGCCGCGCTACCTCGACTATCTGCCGCGCGTCTGGCGCCATCTGGAACGCGACCTGCGCCATCCGCTGCTGGGCAATCTGCGCGCCTGGTACGACCATTATCTCCCGGGCGAGGATCTGCGCGCCGGCATCCGGACCTTCGCGGCATGAGTGCCCCATGACCGATATGAAAGCTATCGACACCGCCATGGTGCTGGCCGCCGGCAAGGGCCTGCGCATGCGCCCCTTGACCGACCGCATTCCGAAGCCGCTGGTCGAAGTCGACGGGCGGAGCCTGCTCGATCGCCTGCTCGACCGCCTGGTGGCCGGGGGCATCGCCCGCGCCGTCGTCAATATCCACCACCTGGGCGACCAGATCGCCGCCCGCCTGCTGCTCCGCCGCGCCGCCGGCATGGGGCCGGCGACCGAGATTTCGGACGAGAGCGGCCTTCTGCTCGAAACCGGCGGCGGCACCGCCAAGGCCCTGCCCCTGCTGGGCGACAAGCCCTTCCTGGTCTGCAATGCCGATACCCTGTGGCGCCAGGGCCTGCGCGATCCGATCGCCGACCTGATCCGCAGCTTCGACCCCGCCACCATGGATGCGTTGCTCCTGCTGGCGCCGACCATCGATGCGGTCGGCCTCGAAGGACCGGGCGATTTCCTGATGGCGGCAGACGGCCGCCTGACCCGCCGGCCGGAGAGCGAGGTGGCGCCTTTCGTCTATGCCGGCTGCGCCGTCATGAACCCCGCGAGTTTCCACGACCTGCCGGACGGGCCCTTCTCGCTCAATCTCCTGTGGAACCGGGCGATCGAGGCCGGACGGCTGTTCGGCCTCCGGCTCGACGGCCAGTTCCTCCACGTCGGCACCATCGCCGCCATCGGCGAGGCGGAGCGGGCGCTTGCCGACCTCGGCTGAGGGGCTGCGCCTCGCCGATCTGGCGCCGGTCACCGGCCGGCCCGCGCTCTTCATGATTCCGGCCGGCACCTCCTTCGTCGATGCCGTGGCCGAAGCCCTGCTGGCCCGTGCCGGCGGCGATCCCCTGGAACTCGCCGCGACCCTGATCCTGGTGCCGACCCGGCGCGCCGCCCGCTCGCTCCGCGAAGCCTTCCTGCGCTGCTCGGCCGGCAAGGCGGTGCTGCTGCCCCGGCTCCGCCCGCTCGGCGATGCCGACGAGGAGGAATTGGCCCTGGGGGCAGAGACGGGCGCCCTCGATCTGCCGCCCGCGATCGAGCCGCTGACCCGGAAATTCCTGCTCGCCCGCCTGGTCATGGGCTGGTGGCGGGCGCGGGGCGAGGCGGCGGATGCCGGGGCGGCGCTGGCCCATGCCCAGGAACTGGCACGCCTGATCGACGAGATGGAGACCGAGGGCATCGATTGGTCCGCCCTCGACCACGTGGTGCCCGATGCGCTGGCCAGCCACTGGCAGGTCACGCTGGATTTCCTGAAGATCGCGGCGCGCGACTATTGGCCGGTGATCCGCGACGCCCATGGTGCCATGGACCCGGCGGCCCGGCGCAACCAGCTCCTGCTCGCCCAGGCCGAAGCCTGGCGCGGGGCGCCGCCCGCCCATCCGGTGATCGTCGCCGGTTCCACAGGCTCGATCCCGGCGACCGCCCATCTGATGGCCGTGGTCGCCCGTCTGCCCAAGGGCGCGGTGGTGCTGCCCGGCCTCGACCTCGCCATGGCCGACGGCGATTGGGCGGCGCTCGAACCCGGCCATCCGCAATGGATGCTGCGCGAGCTTCTGGCCCGCATCCGGGCCGACCGCGCCGATGTCGGCCTGTGGCCGGACGGCGGCTCGGTGCCGCCGCCCGACGCGCGCGCCGCCTTGCTCGCCGAAGCGATGGCGCCGGCCGCGACCACCGAGCGCTGGTCGGCCAGCCGGCGCAGCCTCGATCTCGACGGTGCACTCGCGGGCCTCACCCGCATCGATGCCGCCGACAGTCCGGCCGAAGCCCGTGCCATCGCGCTCCTGATGCGGGAAGTGCTGGAAACCCCGGCGGCGACCGCCATGCTGGTGACGCCCGACCGCAACCTGGCGCGCCGCGTCGCCGCCGAACTGACCCGCTGGGAGGTCGAGGTCGACGACAGCGCCGGCACCAGCCTCGGCGCCACCGTGCCCGGCGCCTTCCTTCGCCATGTCGTCGACATGGTCGCGGGGCGTTTCACGCCGCTCGACCTGCTCGCCTGCCTGAAGCATCCCTTCGCCACCCTGGGGCTCGAGCGGGCCGAGATGCTGCGCCGCCTGCGCCGGCTGGAACGCAAGCTGTTGCGCGGGCCGCGGCCGGCCGCCGGCCTTGCCGCCCTGCGCGACCTCGCCGCGGCCAAGGACGAGGAATTGGCCGAGCTGGTCGACCGGCTGGACCGCGCAACGGCGCCCCTGGCGGCCGCGCTGGCGGCGGGCGGCGATCTCGCGGCGATCGCCGCCGCCCATGTCCAGGCCACTGAAGCCCTGGCCGACGGGCCGGCGGCACCCGGCGCCGAAATCCTCTGGCGCGGCGAGGCGGGCGAGGCCGCTGCCGGCCTGATGCAGGAAATGCTGGCGGCAGCCCCCGCCATGGCCGAACTCTTGCCGCGCGACTACCCGGGCCTGTTCGAGCAATTGGCATCCGGCGTCGCGGTTCGCCCGCGCTGGGGCCGCCATCCGCGGCTCCGCATCCTCGGCCCGCAGGAGGCGCGCCTCGAAGCGGCCGACTTGGTGATCCTGGGCGGTCTCAACGAAGGCACCTGGCCGGCCGAACCGCCGGCCGATCCCTGGGCCTCGCGCGCCATGCGCGAAAAGCTGGGATTGCCCCCGGTCGAGCGCCGGCTTGGCCAGGCGGCCCATGATTTCGTCACCCTGGCGGCGGCGCCCCGGGTGGTGCTGACCCGGGCGGCCAAGGTCGACCTGTCGCCGACCGTGTTGTCGCGCTGGCTCCGCCGGCTCGACGCCCTGGTGGGCGAGGGGCGCTGGCATTCCGGCCCGGCGCCCGCCTGGGCGCTGTCGCTCGACCCGCCGGAAGGTGCGCCCTGGCCCGAGCCGGCGCCGCGCCCGCCGGTCGCCCTCCGCCCGACCAGCTTCTCCGTCTCGGACATGGAGGGGCTGGTGCGCGATCCCTATGCCCTCTATGCCAAGCGGATCTTGCGCCTGAAACCGCTGGCGCCGATCGACGAGGCGCCAGGCGCGCGCGACCGCGGCAATATCATCCACGAAGTGCTCGACGCCTTCGTGCGCGAGACCGGTCCCGGCCCGTTGCCGGACGATGCCCTGGAACGCCTGACTGCCCTTGGCCGCGAGGTCTTCCGGCGTTACGACGACCAGCCTTCGGTGCAGAGCTTCTGGTGGCCGCGCTTCCTCGGCGTGGCGCGCTGGTTCCTGGGTACCGAGGCGGCGCGCCGGGCCGAAGGCTTCGCCCCCCTGGCGGTCGAGACCGAAGGCGAAATGCCGCTCGCCGCCGGCGGGCGCGACCATGTGATCACGGCCCGGGCCGACCGCATCGACCGCCGCCCGGACGGCAGCACGGTCGTGATCGATTACAAGACCGGCCGCCCCCCGACCAAGCCCGACATGGAACGCGGCTATCGCCCGCAATTGCCGCTGGAGGCGGCGATCCTGGCGCGCGGCGGCTTCGCCGAAGTCGGCCCGTCCTCGGTCGGCGCCATCGAAGTCTGGCGCCTGACCGGCGGCAAACCGGCGGGCGAGGTCAAGACGATCGGCGAGGGCGACGCCATGGCGCTGGCCGAGCGCGCTGTCGAGGGTGCCACGCGCCTGCTCGCTGATTATGCCGATCCCGAGCAGCCCTATCTGGCCAAGCCCAACCCGAAGCGCGCCGGCTTCGGCGACTACGATCATCTCGCCCGGGTCGGCGAATGGGGTGAGGAGGGCGAGGCATGACCGCAGCCCAATCCAGCGCCGCCGATCCCGCCGCCTCGGCCTGGGTCTCGGCCTCGGCCGGCACGGGCAAGACCCATGTGCTGACCAACCGGGTGCTGCGCCTGCTGCTGGCGGGGGCGGTGCCGGAACGCATCCTGTGCCTGACCTATACCAAGGCGGCGGCGGCCGAAATGGCCAACCGCATCCAGGCCCGCCTGGCCGATTGGGCGGTGGCGCCCGACGCCCGCCTGTTCGACGCCCTGGCCCGGCTGACCGGCGAGCCGCCGGAAGTCGAGACCATGGTGGCGGCACGCCGCCTGTTCGCCCGCGTGCTGGAGGCGCCCGGGGGGCTGCGCATCCAGACCATCCATTCCTTCTGCCAATCGCTGCTCGGCCGCTTCCCGGTCGAAGTCGGCCTGGCGCCGCGCTTCGTGGCGCTGGACGAGGCGGGCGCCGCCGAACTCCTGGCCGAAGCCACGGCCGAAGTGCTGCGCGCCGCCGATCCCGACCTGAAGGCTTCGGTGGAACGCCTGTCGTCCATCGCCTCGGACGAGACGTTCGATGCCATGGTGGCCGGCTTCGTCGGCGGCCGCACCCGCCTGCCGGAAGACTTGGGGCCGGCGACCCTGCCGCGTTACCTGGGCGATCTCGCCCTGGCCCTCGGCCGCGGGCCGGAAGAGGTCGGCGGCGGGGCTGCCGTCTATGATGCCTTCGCCACCCGCCGCCGGGCATCGCCCGCGGCCCTCCGCGAGGTCGCGGCGGCGCTGGCCGAGGGGACGGCGGGCGACCGCAAGTCGGCGGCGGCGATCGACGCCTTCGCCGCCGGGGGCGCGCTCGAAGCCTATCTCGCCGTCTTCCTGACCAAGGAGGGCGAGATCCGCCAGCGCCTGATGACGGCCAAACCCGCCGCCCGCTTCCCGCGCGAGGCGGCCTGGATGGCGGAGGAGGCGGATCTCCTGGCCAAGCTCCGGATCGAGGCGACCACGGCCGATGTCCACGCCGCTTCGGCCGCCCTGCTCACCCTCGGCGCCGCGATCCTGGGGCGTTACGCCGAAGCCAAGGCGCGGCGCCGCGCGGTCGACTATGACGACATGGTGCTGAAGGCGCGCGATCTGCTGACCAAGGGGGCGGCCGCGGCCTGGGTCCTCTACAAGCTCGATGGCGGCATCGATCACCTGCTGATCGACGAGGCGCAGGACACCAGCCCGGCGCAATGGGAACTGGTGCGTGCCCTGACCGAGGAATTCTTCGCCGGCCAAAGTGCGGGGGAACGGCACCGCACGGTCTTCGCCGTGGGCGACGTCAAACAATCGATCTATTCCTTCCAGGGGGCGGCACCCGCGGTCTTCGGCGAGGAACGCCGCCGTGTCGCCCTCGCCGCCGCTGCCGCCGGCAAACAATTCCGCCCGGTCGAACTGGACCTTTCCTTCCGCTCCGTGCCCCTCGTGCTCGGTCTGGTCGATGCCGTCTTCGCCCAGGACCCGGCGAAGCCCGGCGTGGTCGAGGACGGCGTGCTGGCCCATGCCGCCCATCGCAAGGGCGGGGCCGGCCTGGTCGAACTCTGGCCGGTCGAAGAGGGCGAAACGGTCGAGGAAGGCGAAGCCTGGGCCGCGATGCGCAGCGCCGCCCGCGGGCGTAGCGCCCAAACCGCCCTGGCCGAGCGGATCGCGGGCGAAATCGCCGCCTGGCTCGGCCGGCGCGACATCCTGCCCTCGCGCGGGCGGCCGATCCGGCCCGGCGACATCATGGTGCTGGTCCGCCGCCGCACCCCCTTCGTCGATGCCCTGACCCGGGCCTGCAAGGCGCGCGGCGTGCCCGTCGCCGGCAGCGACCGCATGGCGCTGGCCGACCAGCTCGGCGTCAAGGACCTGATGGCGGTCGGCCGCTTCGCCCTGCTGCCGGACGACGACCTGACCCTGGCCTGTGTCCTCAAGGGTCCCTTCGTCGGCTTGTCCGAAGAGGCGCTGCTGGAACTCGCGGCATCGCGCGCCGAGACTTGGAGCCTGTGGCGAGCACTGCGCGCCAGGGCGGGGGAGCGGGCGGATTTCGCCGAAGCCCATGGCTTCCTGGCCGAAGTGCTGGAACGCGCCGATTACGTCGCGCCTTACGACTTCTTCGCCCGCCTGCTCGATCGCCGGGGCGGGAGGCGCCGCCTGCTCGGCCGCCTCGGCCCCCAGGCGGCGGAGCCGGTCGAGGAATTCCTCTCCCTCGCCCTTCGCCACGAGTCGGATCACGCACCCTCGCTGCAAGGCTTCCTCCAGGCGGTCGAGACCGGCGCGATCGAGCTGAAGCGCGACCTCGACCGCGGGCGGGACGAGCTTCGCATCCTCACCGTTCATGCCGCCAAGGGCTTGCAGGCGCCGATCGTCCTGCTGCCCGATACCACGGGCGTGCCGGCGCCGCGCGAATCCCTGTTCTGGACCCCGGGCGGCCTGCCGGTCTGGGCGGTTGCCGGGGCCATGGCGCTGCCGGCCGTGGCCGACCTCCGCCAGACCGTGGCGGAGGCGGGGCTGGCCGAATATCGCCGCCTCCTCTATGTCGCCCTGACGCGGGCGGAAGACCGGCTGATCGTCTGCGGCTGGCGCGCCGGCCGGGCCGAACAGGCGCATCAAACGGGCTCCTGGTACGACCTGGTCGCCGCCGCCTTCCCGGCGGAGGCCACGGAAGCCGCGCTGTTCGACGGCACCCCGGTGCTCCGCCTGGCGAGCCCGCAGGAAGCCCCGGTAGCCGAACAGGAAGCGGCGGCGGAAGGGGCGGTCGCCGCCCTGGCCCTGCCCGATTGGGCCGCCCGCCCGGCCCCGGTCGAGCGCCGGCCGTCCGATCCCCTGAGCCCGTCCCGCCTCGCCGATGCCGACCTCGGGGTGGCAAGCCCGCTCGCCCTTGGCGGCACGGCGCGTTTCCTGCGCGGGCGCCTCGTCCACCGCCTGCTCGAACTCCTGCCCGAGGTGGCGGCGGCGGCGCGGGCCGGGGCGGCGGCGCGTTTTCTCGCCCTCCGCGCCGAAGATCTCGGGGCCGAGGCCCGGGCGGCGCTGGCGGCGGAGACGCTGGCGGTGCTGGCCGATCCCGCCTTCGCCCCGGTCTTCGGCCCGGGCAGCCGGCCGGAAGTGCCGATCGCCGCCGTGCTCGGCGAAGAGACTGTGCTCGGCCAGATCGACCGCCTGGCGGTGCTGGAAGACCGGGTGCTGATCGTCGATTTCAAGACCGACCGGCCTTCGCCGGCCGATTGGCGGGCGGTGGCGCCCGGCTATCTCCGCCAATTGGCGCTCTACCGGGCGGCGGTCGCCCGGCTCTACCCCGGGCGCCCGGTCGAGGCGGCCCTGCTCTGGACCGAGACGCCGCGCCTGATGCCGATCCCGGGCGCGGCGCTCGACGCATGTCTGGCAGACCTGCCCGGCGTCTCCCGACCTGTTGACGCTCCCCCCGGGGCTACCTAGATTTACCGACCGAGTGATCTCATGCTGCGGGACGGAAAGTCCCGCCGCCACGAAAGGTACCCTGAACCATGCCCACCAAGAAGGTGACCGACAGCTCCTTTGCGACCGACGTCCTCGGCGCCCCCGGCCCCGTGGTCGTCGACTTCTGGGCCGAATGGTGCGGCCCCTGCAAGCAGATCGGCCCGAGCCTCGAAGAAATCGCCGAGGAACTGGGCGGCCAGGTCACCATCACCAAGATCAACATCGACGAAAACCCGGGCACCCCGGCCCGCTACGGCGTGCGCGGCATCCCCACCCTGATGCTGTTCCGCGACGGCAAGGTGGCGGCGACCAAGGTCGGCGCCCTGCCCCAG
>JAYSCC010000058.1:0-10461 GCA_041915065.1 Zavarzinia sp. | reverse complement strand
GCGGCTTGGGACCGGGTGATCGGGCCGGGCCGAATCGATTTCCTGGTCGACATCGGCACCGGTACCGGGCGGATGCTGGAACTCTTCGGCGCGCGCGCCGGCCGCGGGCTCGGCGTCGATCTCTCGCATGAAATGCTGGCGATCGCCCGTGCCAGGCTCGACCAAGTCGGTCTGGTCCAGTGCCAGGTCCGCCACGGCGATCTCCATGCCCTGCCGCTGGCCGATGGTGCCGCCGATCTCGTCATCGTGCATCAGGTCCTGCATTTCGCGGCCGATCCCCAAGCCGCGATCGCCGAGGCGGCCCGCGTGCTGGCGCCGCGTGGCCGGCTCGTGTTGGTCGATTTCCTGCCCCATGGGCTCGAAGAATTGCGCGACCGCCACGCCCACCGCCGACTCGGCTTCACCCCGCGCGAAGTGGCGGCCTGGGGCCGTTCCGCGCATCTCGATTTCGACCTGGTGGCGACCTTGGCGGGCGATCCGCTCTCGGTCGGCATCTGGCTCGGCCGCAAGGCGGCCGCAACTCCCAAGGACGGGCCTCTTCCATGACCCTCGCTTCCATCGGTCCCCTTTCCGTCTCCTTCGAGTTCTTCCCGCCCAAGACGCCGGAGATGGAAGAGGCGCTGTGGCGTACCGTGCGCCGGCTGGAACCGCTCAACCCGAGCTTCGTCTCGGTCACTTACGGCGCCGGCGGTTCGACCCGCGAGCGGACCCACGCCACGGTGAAGCGCCTGGTCGAAGAGACCAGTCTGAAGCCGGCCGCACACCTCACCTGCGTCGCCGCTACCCGCGACGAAGTGGATGCCGTGGCGCGCGATTATTGGGCCGCCGGGGTCCGCCACATCGTGGCACTGCGCGGCGATGCCCAGGCGCCGGGTGCACCCTATCAGCCCCATCCGGGCGGCTATGCCTTCGCCGTCGACCTGGTGCAGGGCCTGAAGAAGATCGCCGATTTCGAAATCTCGGTGGCCGCCTATCCCGAGGTGCACCCGGACGCCGCCAGCGCCGAGGCCGATCTCGACAACCTGAAGCGCAAGATCGACGCCGGTGCCACGCGCGCCATCACCCAGTTCTTCTTCGATAACGAAGTCTATTTCCGCTTCATGGACCGCGTGCTGGCGGCCGGTATCACCGTGCCTGTGGTGCCCGG
Organism: Zavarzinia sp.; assembly: GCA_041915065.1. Taxonomy (GTDB): domain Bacteria; phylum Pseudomonadota; class Alphaproteobacteria; order Zavarziniales; family Zavarziniaceae; genus Zavarzinia. The sequence continues at coordinate 9,314 of JAYSCC010000058.1, read as the reverse complement.
CATCATCCCGGTCTCCAATTTCAAGCAGATCGCCAAATTTGCCACCGCCACCGGGGCTTCGATCCCGCCCGCCATGGCCCGCCACTTCGAAGGCCTGGACGACGATGCCGAGACGCGCAAACTGGTTGCCGTGGCGCTCGCCGCCGAACAGGTGCACGGTCTCGCCAAGGCCGGGATCCGCGATTTCCACTTCTATACCCTGAACCGGGCGGACCTCTGCTTCGCCCTCTGCCACCTGCTCGGCCTGCGCCCGGCCGCCTGAGGTTTCGATCATGAGCAAGTTCCTGGAAGCCCTGGAAGAGCGGATCCTCCTCTGCGACGGCGGCACCGGCAGTCTCGTCCAGGCCATGAACCTGGACGTCGCCCGCGATTTCGACGGCCGCGAGAATTGCACCGAAGTCCTGAACCGGACGCGGCCGGACGTGGTGCGCGAGATCCACCGCAGCTATCTGGCGGCCGGCTCGGACATGGTGCAGACCAATTCCTTCGGCGGCTCGCCCATCACCCTCGGCGAATTCGACCTCTCGGAAGAAGCCTTCGAGCTCAATAAGCGCGCAGCCGAACTGGCCCGCGAGGCGATCGAAGAATTCGCCCATGACGGCCGGAGCCGTTTCGTGCTCGGCTCGATCGGCCCGGGCACGCGGCTGCCCTCCCTCGGCCATATCCCCTACGATCCGCTCGAAGCCGCCCTGGCGATCCAGGCCGAGGGCCTGATCGCCGGCGGTGTCGATGCCGTGCTGATCGAGACCTGCCAGGACACGCTGCAGATCAAGGCGGCGGTGAACGGCGTCAAGATCGCCCGCGCCAAGCTCGGCACCACCACGCCGATCATGGTCCAGGTCACGGTCGAGACCACGGGCACCCTGCTGGTCGGGCCGGACATCGGCGCCGCGGCGGCTGTGATCCATTCCTTGGACGTGCCCGTGATGGGCCTCAACTGCGCCACCGGGCCGCAGGAGATGGCAGAACACGTGAAGTTCCTGGCCGAAAACTGGCCGGGCAAGATCTCGGTCCAGCCCAACGCCGGCCTGCCCGAACTCCGCGACGGCAAGACCTTCTATCCCCTCAGCCCCGAGGAGATGCAGCGCTGGGTGCGCCGCTTCGTGCTCGAAGACGGCGTCAATATCGTCGGCGGCTGCTGCGGCACCAATCCGAAGCACATCTCGGCGCTCGACCAGATGCTGCGCGAGATCGAAGGCGGCAAGGTCCGGCCGCGGCCGATCGCGCGGAGCTTCCATTGGGTGCCTTCCGTGGCCTCGCTCTATTCCCAGGTGCCGCTCCGCCAGGAGAATGCTTATCTCTCGATCGGCGAGCGCTGCAATGCCAATGGTTCCAAGGCGTTCCGCGAAGCCCAGGCGGCCAACGACTGGGACAAATGCGTCGCTATGGGGCGCGAGCAGGTGAAGGAGGGCAGCCACACGCTCGACCTCTGCACCGCCTATGTCGGCCGCGACGAGGTTTCCGACATGACCGAGGTGGTCTCGCGCATGCGGGGCTCGGTCAATGCGCCGCTGGTGATCGATTCGACCGAATTCCCCGTGCTCGAAGCGGCCATGAAGCTCTATGGCGGCAAGCCGATCATCAACTCGATCAATTTCGAGGATGGCGAGGAACCGGCGGCGATGCGGCTGCGCCTCGCCAAGAAATTCGGCGCCGCCGTGGTGGCGCTGACCATCGAAGAATCGGGCATGGCGAAGTCGACGGCGGACAAGCTCCGCGTCGCCCGTCGGCTCCATGATTTCGCGGTGAAACAGCATGGCCTGCCGGCCTCGGACCTCCTGTTCGATCCGCTGACCTTCACGATCTGCACCGGCAACGAGGACGACCGCAAGCTCGGCCTCGAAACCCTCGATGCGATCGAGCAGATCGCCAAGGAGATGCCGGAGGTCCAGATCATCCTCGGCCTTTCCAATATTTCCTTCGGCCTCAACGCGGCCGCCCGGCACGTGCTGAATTCGGTCTATCTCGACCATGCGATCCGCCGCGGTCTCACGGGCGCCATCGTGCATCTCTCGAAGATCATGCCGTTGCACAAGATCCCGGCCGAGGAAGTGAAGGTCGCCGAAGACCTGATCTTCGATCGCCGTGCCGAGGGTTACGACCCGCTGCAAGCCTTCATCGCCCTCTTCGCCGACCGCAAGGGCGCCAAGGCCGAGAAGAAGGCACGGGCCGAGACGGCGGAGGAACGCCTGACCCAGCGCATCGTCGACGGCGACCGCCAGGGTCTCGAAGACGACCTCGAAGAAGCGATGAAGGCGCATCCGCCCCTCGACATCATCAACAACTTCCTGCTCGACGGCATGAAGGTGGTGGGCGAGCTGTTCGGTTCGGGCAAGATGCAGCTGCCCTTCGTGCTGCAATCGGCCGAGACGATGAAGACCGCCGTCGCCTATCTCGAACCCTTCATGGAAAAGGCCGAGGGCCAGGAGAAGGGCATCATCGTGCTGGCCACGGTGAAGGGCGACGTGCACGACATCGGCAAGAACCTGGTCGACATCATCCTGACCAACAACGGCTACAAGGTGGTCAACCTCGGCATCAAGCAGCCGATCGGCGCCATCATCGAGGCTGCGGAAAAGGCCAAGGCCGATGCCGTCGGCATGTCGGGCCTCCTCGTCAAGTCGACCGTGATCATGCGCGAGAACCTGGAAGAGATGACGCGCGCCGGGCTCGACGTGCCGGTGTTCCTGGGCGGTGCCGCGCTGACCCGGAAATATGTCGAGGAAGATTGCGTCCGTGCCTATGGCCCGGGCCGGGTCGCCTATGCCCGCGACGCCTTCGACGGCCTCGACCTGATGGCCCGGGTGGTGAACGACAATTTCGACACCCACCTGAAGGAACTCCAGGTGAAACGCGCCGGCCGGCCCTCGAACAGCAAACGCATCGGCCAGCCGACCGAAGCCTCGGCCACGCGCCCGATCGACTACGAGGAAACCCGCGTCCGGCGCGAAGAACTGGCCAAGGGCGTGACCGTGCCGGTGCCGCCCTTCTGGGGCCCGCAGGTGATCGAGGACCTGCCGCTCAAGGCCCTGGTGCCCTATCTGAACGAGACCATGCTCTATCAGTTCCAATGGGGCTTCGAGAAGGCGGGGCGCAGCCTGGAGGAGTACAAGGCCCATGCCGCCCAGGAAATCCGCCCGATCCTGAACCGCCTGGTCGAGCAGTGCCAGCGCGAAGGGATTCTCCGTCCCAAGGCCGTCTACGGCTATTGGAAGGCGGCGGCGGAAGGGAACGACGTCGTCCTCTTCGACGAGAGTGGCGAGAAGGAAGTCGCCCGCTTCGGCTTCCCGCGCCAGGCGCGCGGCGGCGGCCTCTGCATCGCCGATTTCTTCCGCGACATCTCGGCGCCGGAGCGTGACGTCATCGGTCTCCAAGTCGTCACCATGGGCCAGCAGGCGTCGGACATCGCGCGGCAATGGTTCGCCGAGAACCGCTACCAGGACTATCTCTACCTCCACGGCCTCTCGGTCGAGATGGCGGAGGCGCTGGCGGAATATGTCCACAAGAAGATCCGCGGCGAATTGGGCTTCAGCCACGAGGACGACCGCGACATCGACAAGATGTTGAAGCAGGGCTATCGCGGCAGCCGCTATTCCTTCGGCTATCCGGCCTGCCCGAACCTGGCCGACCAGCGGAAGCTGCTCGCCCTGCTCGGTGCCGAGCGGATCGGTGTCGAGATGGCGGACGAGGACCAGCTCCACCCCGAGCAGTCGACCAGCGCCATCGTGGTGCACCACCCCCAGGCCAAATATTTCTCGGTCTGAGGGTGGTTTCCCGCCCCTCGCGGGGCGGGGGCCTCAGCGGTCCAGAACCGCCGGGGTCACATCCGCGATGCTGCGCGTGCCGGTCAATGCCATCGAGACGTCGAGTTCCTTGGCGATCAGGTCGAGCACCTTGGTGACGCCGGCCTCGCCCATGGCGGCCAGGCCGTAGAGCCAGGCCTTGCCGATCAGGCAACCGCGGGCGCCCAGCGCCAGGGCCTTCAGCACATCCTGGCCCGACTGCACGCCGCCGTCGAACCAGACTTCGGTCTTGTCGCCGATGGCCTCCGCCACCCGGGGCAGGGCGCGGATCGAGGAGACGGCACCGTCGAGCTGGCGCCCGCCGTGGTTGGAGACGATGACGGCCTCCGCCCCGGTCGCGGCCGCGGCCTTGGCGTCTTCGACGTCCAGCACGCCCTTCAGGATCAGCTTGCCCGGCCAGATGGTGCGGATCCATTCGACGTCCTTCCACGAGAGGGAGGGGTCGAATTGCGAGGCGGTCCATTTGGCGAGCGTGTCGAGCCCATCCGCATTCTTCACGTGACCGGCCAGGTTGCCGAAGCTCCGCCGCTTACCGAAGAGGACGCGCAGCGCCCATTCGGGCTTGGTCGCGATGTCGATTGCATTGGCCAGCGTCAGCTTGGGCGGAACATTGAGGCCGTTCTTGATGTCGCGGTGGCGCTGTCCCTGGATCTGCAGGTCGAGGGTCAGCACCAGGGCCGAACATCTGGCGGCGATCGCCCGTTCGACCAGCGATTTGACGAAGCCCCGGTCGCGCATCACATAGAGCTGGAACCAGAAGGGTTTCCCGGTCGCCTCCGCCACGTCTTCGATCGAGCAGATCGACATGGTCGAAAGGCAGAAGGGCACGCCGAAATTCTGCGCCGCCCGCGCCCCCAGGATCTCGCCGTTGCCGTGGAACAGGCCGGTCAGCCCGGTCGGCGCGATGGCGACCGGCATGGCCACCTTCTCGCCCAGCATGGTGGTCTCGGTCGAGCGGCCGGAGACGTCGATCATCACCCTTTGCCGCAGGTTCAGGGCGGCGAGATCGGCCCGGTTGGCGGCGATCGTCCGCTCGTCATAGGAGCCGCGGTCGGCATAGTCGAAGATCGCGCGGGGAATGCGGCGGCGCGCCATCAGGCGCAGGTCCTGGACATTGGTGACGACGGGCATCGGTCTTCCTCGGCGTTGCTGGTCCATTGGATAAATCTTTTTACCAAAAATAGAAACTGGTAAAATTATTAGACCAAAGCCGCGCCCTGCATTAGGCTCACGCCATGACCGATCCGATCAAGCCCCCCCGCCTCGCCGCCGCCGTGGCCGACCATCTCCAGGAGATGATCCTCGAAGGCGTGCTGCGCCCCGGTGACCGGCTGGCGGCGGAACGTGACTTGGCCGAGCGGCTGGAAGTGTCGCGGCCGTCGCTGCGCGAGGCGCTGGCGCTCCTGGAGCGGAAGGGCCTGCTGGTGACGACCAAGGCGGGCACCACGGTCGCCCGCTTCCTGGCCCCCCTGTCGGAGCCGCTGGCCGAACTCTTCGCCGCCGACGGCCGGGTGGCGGCCGATTATTTCGAATATCGCCAGGGCGTGGAGGCGCAGGCGGCGCGCCTTGCGGCACTGCGGGCGACGGCGGCTGACCGGACCGCGATCAAGGCCCAGCTCGACGCCCTCGAGGCGGCCCATCTGGCCGACGATCCGGGGGCGGAGGCAGCGGCCGACGTCGACCTGCACCAGCTCGTCTACGAGGCGGCCCATAATGTCGTGCTGCTGCACATGATGCGGGCCATGGGCGACCTGCTACGCCGGGGCATCTTCTACAGCCGCGACCGGCTCTATCGCCGGCCGGGGGTGGCGGAGGTGGTGCTGGCCCAGCACCGCGCCATCGCCGAAGCGGTACTGGCCGGCGATCCCGCCGCCGCGGAAAAGGCGGCGGTCGACCACCTCGCCTATATTTTCGCGACGGTCGAGGAGATCCGGCGCGACGACCTCCGCGAGGCGGCAGCCCTCCGCCGGGTCGACCGGCGGAGCCTGGTCGCGGAATGAGCCGCGTTACATGGTGACGACGACCTTGCCGGTGACCCGGCGTTCCATCATGTCGCGGATCGCTTGGCCGCCGTCGGCCAGGGGGTAGGTCTTGGACACCAGGGGGCGGATCTTGCCGGCCTGGAACAGCTCGATCAACTCGGCCACGTTTTCGCGGTGGACGTCCGGCTCGCGCACCGTGAAGGCGCCCCAGAACACGCCGACGATCTCGCAGCCCTTGAGCAGGGCGAGGTTGAGCGGGATCGAGGGGATCGGCCCCGCGGCGAAGCCGACCACGAGAAAACGGCCCTTCCAGGCGATCGAGCGAAGCGCCTGTTCGGACAATTCGCCGCCGACCGGATCATAGACCACGTCGACGCCGTTGGGTGCCAGCTCGCGCAGCCGGTCGCGCAGGGATTCGGCGGCGTAATTGATGCCCTCGTCGGCGCCATGCTCCTTGGCCAGGGCCAGTTTCTCCGGCGTCGAGGCGGCCGCGATCACCCGCGCCCCCATCGCCTTGCCGAGTTCGACCGCGGCCAGGCCGACACCGCCGGCCGCCCCGAGCACGAGCAGCGTCTCGCCCGGCTGGAGCCTGGCCCGCTGCTTCAGTGCGTGGTGCGAGGTCGCATAGGTCATCAGGAAGGCGGCGCCTTCCTCGAAGCTCATGCCGGGGGGCAGGGGGGCCAGGCGGTCGGCGCCGACCACGATCTCTTCGGCGAAGGCGCCCCAGCCGGTCATCACGATCACCTTGTCGCCGACCTTGTAGTCGGTGACCCGGTCGCCCACTTCGGTGATCTCGCCGGCCGCCTCGCCGCCCGGGGCGAAGGGCATTTCCGGCTTGAACTGATATTTGCCCTGGATGATCAGCACGTCGGGGAAATTCACCCCGGCGGCATGGAGGCGGACGCGCACCTCGCCGCGGCCGACCGGGGCCGGCGCCGCCTCTTCGAGCACCAGGGATTCGGGTGGGCCATAGGCCTTGCACTGCAGGATCTTCACCACCGGACGCTCTCCTTCGTTCTTATATCCCTGGGGTTACGCGTTCGGAATTGCCGGTCAAGCCCCCTCGGCTAAACGTATCGTCCCGACCGGCTCGCCGCCCCAATTGGTCAGCACCGGGGCGATCAGGTCGGCCACCATCTCGCGTTTCTCGCCGTCGAGCAGGCCGTGGCGTTCCATCAGGCTCGCGACCAGGGTTTCCGCGGCGCGGGTGCCGCCGTCGTCGATCTTCAGGGCGATGCCGAGGCCCTTTGACGGCGCGATGACGATATAGACGGCTTCCGCCCCGGTCTTGGCCACGGTGCCGGGCAGGGCGGCGCGCATCAGGCGGGTGCAGGCCCGGCCGGTGCCGGCGACCAGCTCTGGATAATCGGCCATGGCGGCGGCGAGGCGGGCGACGGCGCGGCCCCGTTCCGGCGCCAGCCGGCCTGGCACCGCAATCCGGCTCATGGCGAGCGCGAGCGCCTTCAGCGGCAGGCAAGGGTTGGGGGCCGCGCAGCCGTCGATGCCATAGGGCATGTCGACCGGCTGGTCGGTCAGCGCCGCGGTCGCCTCGAAGGCGGCCTGCTGCACGGCATGGGCGCGCTTCTGATAGCCCCTGGTGGCGACGCCGAGGTGAAGCGCCAGGGTGAGGAAGCCGGTGTGCTTGCCCGAGCAATTGTTGTGCAGGCGGCAGGGCTTCTTGTCCGCGCGCACCAGTGCCTCATAGGCCGGCACCGAATAGGGAATATGGGGGGCGCAGGCGAGATCGGCCTCGGTGAGGCCGGCGCGGGCGAGCCAGTCACCCACCGCCTTGACATGGAAGTCCTCACCCGAATGGCTGGCGCAGGCGAGCGCCAGTTCGGCCGGCGTGCAGGCGAAAGCATCGGCCGCCCCGCTCTCGACCAGCGGAATGCCCTGCAGGATCTTCATCGACGAACGCGGGAAGATCGCCCGCTCGATGTCGCCGCGGGCCGCGACCAGCGCGCCGTCGCCGTCGATCACAGCATAGGCGCCACGGTGCCGGCTCTCGACGATGCCGCCGCGCAGGACCTCGACCAGCACCGGATTGTCGCTCGCCATGGCGGATCGCCCCTCAGTTCACGGTTTCGTCGGGATAGACACCCCAGAGCCAAGCCCGCTTCAGCCAGCCGCGGCTGCCCTCCACATTGACCCGGCACCAATCGCCCCGGCAACGCTCGAGCCTGACGATCACGCCGGGTTCGAGGCGGAGTAGGGGGCGCGCGGTCTCCACCGGGTCGTCGTACATCACCCGGACCAGGCCCTCGACCGAGGCGAAGCGCTTGCCCGAGAGCAGGCTTTTGTGCACCCAACCGACCGAGCCGTCGTGGTCCTTGATCTTCCGCCAGAATTCGAATTCCGCCACGATTTCGACCGGCAGGCCGGAGCGGACATATTTCCAGGCGATCGGATATTGCGATCCGGGACCGGTGCGCACGTTGATCTCGCCCGAGCCGAGGGAGGCGAAGCGCGGCACCCGCGGGCCGGACTCCCCTTCGCCGCCCGCGCCGCCGTCGGCTGGGGCGGCCTCTTCGGTCGCCTCCTGGGCGGCGGCATCGGGCATCGTCCGGGCCAGGGCGGCGAGAAGGACGAAGGCGGCGAGGAACAGGCGGAGGAATGTCATCGAGGGGGATGGGCGGCGTCGCAACAGGGGTCGAATCGTCTTGCCGCCACTGTCGTCGGGCGGGGCGTTCCGGTCAAGGCGGGGGCTTTCACCCGTCCCCCGCCGTCGCGGCATCAAGAGGCGAGAACGTCACCTTTGAACCTTCGCCCAAGTCTGCTAGGAAGGGCCTGAGTTCGCCGCGGATCGCCGCATTCCGCCGCCCGAGGGAGAGGATGATGCCAGTCAAGAAGCCGCTCGTGATCGTCACGCGAAAGCTGCCCGAAGCGATCGAGACGCGGATGATGGAATTGTTCACCACCCGCCTCAATCCCGACGACCATCCGATGAGCCAGGCCGAGCTGATCGAGGCCGTGAAGACCGCCGACGTCCTGGTGCCGACCGTGACCGACCGGATCGACGGCCGTATCCTCGCCCACGCCGGCCCCAACATGCGCCTGATCGCCAACTTCGGCACCGGTGTCGACCATATCGACCTGGCGGCGGCGCGCCAGCGCGGCATCACCGTGACCAATACCCCCGGCGTACTGACCGAAGACACCGCGGACATGACGATCGCCCTGATCCTGGCCGCCTCGCGCCGCTTGGCGGAAGGCGAGCGGGTGATGCGCGGCGGCGAATGGGGCGGCTGGTCGCCGACCTGGATGCTCGGCCGGCGGATCTGGGGCAAGCGCCTCGGCATCATCGGCATGGGCCGCATCGGCACCGCGGTGGCGCGCCGGGCGCGCGCCTTCGGCATGTCGATCCACTACCACAACCGGAACCGCGTCACGGAAGAGCTGGAGCACGAGCTGGAGGCGACCTATTGGGAGAGCCTGGATCAGATGATGGCCCGCATGGACATGGCCGCTGCGCAGGCGCATGTGCGGATCCTCGAAGGCGGTGACGTTGCGCAGGTTCTCCAGGCCCACC
>JAYSCC010000057.1:0-10480 GCA_041915065.1 Zavarzinia sp. | reverse complement strand
GCCGTCTGAGGCGCCGGCATGTCGTCCAGCGTCATCAAGGAAGCGGCCGCGCTCGGCTTCGAGCAATTGGCCACCATGGACCTCGCCCCGGTCGAGGTCGCGGTGATCGATTCGGGCGTCGATGCCACCCACCCCGACCTCGCCGGCCGGGTGGTGAGCCAATGGACGGTCGAGGGCGAGACCGGCCAATTGGCCGTGCAGCCGCTCGACACCGGCATTAACAACGATACTTTCGGCCACGGCACCGCGGTCGCCGGCATCATCGCCCGGATCGCCCCCAACGCCAGAATCCACGACATCCGCGTGCTGGACGCCCGCAACAAAGGCGATCCCACCGCCTCCCTGGTGGCCTTCCGCCATGTGCTGGCCAAGCGCCAGCGCCTGGTCAACATGAGCTTGGCCATCCCCGCCTCGCAGCGCGAACCGCTCTATAAGCTGTGCGAGAGCGCCTATCAGCGGAACCAGGTGGTGGTCGCGGCCAAGCGGAACGTACCGGTGACCGACGAAGGCTTGCCGGCCGAATTCTCCAGCGTGATCTCGATCGACAATTTCCAGGTCCCCGAACTCTCGATCCGCTTCATCGAGACCGGGCTCATCGAATTCGCCACCCTCGGCAACGAGCTGACCGTGCCCGCCCCAGGCGGCGGCTATACCGTGAAGACCGGCACCAGCTTCGCCACGCCGACGGTCACCGCCATGTGCTGCCTCTTCCTCGGCCGCTGGCCCGATCTCCGCCAGTTCGAGCTGAAGACCATCCTGAAGGCCCGCGCCGATGCCGCCCTCTGATCCGCCGCCCGACATGCCCAAGGCCGGTGCCCCCAAGGAAGGGGCTCAGTCTATTCCCCTGCCCCGGGCTGGTGCTCCCAAGGGGGCGATGCCCCCAGGCGCCATGCCGCCCCCCGGTGCACCGAAAGGAGCGCCGATGGGCGCACCGCCTCCCGGTGGCATGATGGGGGCTCCGCCCCCGGGCGGCATGAAGGGCCCGATGCCCATGGCCGGCGGCATGAAGGGACCGGGCGGACCCGGCTTCCCGGGCCTGCCCTTCCCGCCCGAGCCGATGAAGTTCGGCAAGCTGCTGCGCTGGGCCATGCTGCTCGCCAAGACGGCGCCCCTGCCCTTCCTGCTCTCGGTCGGGCTCTCGGCCGTGGTCAACGGCCTGACGCCCTATACCCAGCAGGTCCTGGTCTCGCTGACCAACGCGCTCCAGGGCAAGGGCGATGCCGATCCCAAGTGGATGGCCGTGCTCTATGCCGTGCTGGCGGTCTTGGTGATCCTGCTCTCCATGGGCAACAAGCTGGTCACCACCTGGTCGAACGAGCGCATGCTGGCGGCGCTCCGCCATTTGCTGCACGACCGGATGCTGGTGCTCGGCCCGATCTTCCATGCCAAGGTGACCGGGCCGCAGCTGGTTCAGATCGTCAATAATTTCTCGGCCGGCGCGCAGTTCACGCTGCGCGAGATCCTGGCCTATCCGCTCACCCGCGGTGTCGGCATGGTCACCGCCGGCCTGTTCCTGGCCGACAATCTGGCTGCCTTCACCTCGATCCCGCCGGCCGCGCGCTACATCCTGCTCGCCCTGGTGATCATCATCCCGCTGATCGGCTGGAAGCTCTCCGGCGTGGTCGGCCGCGCCTTCGAACAGGTCCGGGCCGAGGAAGCGGCCTTCGCCGACGAGTTGGGCAATTCGACCGCCCAGCCGGTCGAAGTCCAGCTCATGCGGGCCGAGGCGCAGCGCTCACGCGCGATCCAGGAGCGGCTGATGGCGGTGATGCGGGCGAAGCTCCGCGCCACGCTCCGGCGCGAGGCGGCGCAGCAGTTCCAGGGCTCGATGTCAACGATCCTGACCACGGTCCTGCTGATCTATGCCGCCTTCTCCTTCGACAAGGACACGCCGGTGGGCGCCCTGCTGGGCCTCCTCCTCATGGTGCCCCTGGTGGTCGGGCCGATCCAGGAACTGGTCACTTTCTTCACCGGGCTCTCGGTCAACTGGCCGATGATCCGGCCGGTCGGCGAGATCATCGACGCCAAGCCGGAGATCGAGGACGCCAAGACGGCCAAGGACATCGCGCTCACGGAGGCCAATGCCGAGCTCGCCGGCGTCACCTTCGGCTATCCGCCGGCCCGGACACCGATCATCCTGAACGGCGTGTCGCACCGCTTCCGGGCCGAGGCGATCACGGCGATCGTCGGCGGCTCGGGCTCCGGCAAATCCTCGATCATGCGTCTTCTGGTCCGGCTCTACGACCCGCAGGGCGGCAAGGTGCTGCTGGGCGGGCGGCCGCTGGCCGATTACACGCTCGAATCCCTGCGCCGGCAGGTCGTCACCCTGTCGCAGTTCCCGCTCATGCTGTCGGGCTCGCTGCGCAAGAATTTCGAGCTGGTGAAGGCCGACATCACGGATGACGAGATCGTCGCCGGCCTGATCCGCGTCGGCGTCTGGGAGGCTTTGGTCAAGATCCGGCCGGAGGGGCCGCTGGAGATCCCGGTGACCCAGGCAGCCGGCACCGGCACACTCTCGGGCGGGCAGCGGCGCCTGGTGGCGCTGGCGCGCGCCCTGGTGCTGCGCCCCCGTGTGTTGCTGCTCGACGAGCCGTCGACCGGCGTCGACGTCGAATCGACCTCACGCTTGGTCTCGGTCCTGCGCGAGCTGGCGCGGGAAGTGACCATCATCATGGTCGAGCACGACGTCGACTTCGTCACTGCGGTCGCCGACGAAGTGGTCTGCATCGAGAACGGCGGCTTCGTGGCGCAGGGCGCGCCCCAGGCCCTGATCGCGGCGGACGACAATCTCTTCGCCCGTTTCGTGAAGGCCCGCCGCCGCGCCACTTCGACCGACCACTTGGACATCGAGCGGGTGCCCCTGCCCGACATCGCCAAGAAGGGCTAGTCGCCGGACAGCCGGCGCAGGCCGGCCGGATCGGCCAGGGCGATGCGACCCGGGCCGGTCCCGATCAGGCCGCGCGCGGCGAGACCCCGCACCACCCGCGCCACCACCTCGCGCGAGGTGCCCAGGTGGCGGGCGAGCTGTTCCTGGGTGATCGCGACCGACGCGGCCCCCTTGGCCCTTCGCAGCAGGACGGCGGCGATGCGCGCCTCGAGGCCCTGGGACGCGGTTTCCTCGATCAGGGCCATCAGCTCGAACAGGCGGCCGGAGAGGACGTCGAAGGTGAAGCCCTGCACAGCCGGTTCCAGCGCGAAGAGGCGGCGGTAGGTATCGCCCGGGATCACCGAAACCTCGGTCTCGCCCTCGCTCTCGACCCAGGCGGGATAGGCCAGGCGGGCGAACAGGCAGTTCATGGCCAGAATGCAGGACTGCCCGGGTTCGACCCAATAGAGCGTGCCCTCCCGCCCCTCGGCGCTGACGTAATAGACGCGGAGTGCGCCCTTCTCGACCAGGAAGGCGCCGGTCACCATGTCGCCCCTTGCGATCAGCGGCGTGCCGCCGGCGCAGGCGAGGCGCTGCGTCTCGCGCGAGAGCAATTCCCGGCTCGCTTCGGAAAGATCGGCCAGGGCGGGGAAACGGTCCAGCATCGCGGTCAGGGGACGGCGCCGGCCGCAGGCGCTCTCGAGCATCGCCATGATGATGCGACCTCCATCGGGATCGATCATCGATAGCAGATCACCCCGGCCTGCCATGGAACAAATGTTCCACTGCGGCGAAACGACCCGCCCCTCCGAAGTATTGCCAAAGTATCGCGTTCACCGTGGAACATTGGTTACAGAAGGCCGCGGTGCCGCCAACTAGCGTTCCTCCCGTCGCCGACAGCGGGCGACGGAACCGGAAGGAACGAAGAGATGAAACGGCTTATCCTGGCCTTCGCGGCCGCCAGCATGATGGGAGCCGGCATGATGGGGGCCGGCGCGGCCCTGGCGGCGGAACCCACCCCGCTCGCCCTCGACCGCGGCCATACCGCCCTGGTGGTGACCGATCCGCAGAACGAATTCCTGAGCGAGAGCGGCAAGCTCTACAAGCTGATGGCCGACAATCTGAAGGCGGTCGGCACGGTCGAGAACCTGGAACGCCTGTTCAAGGCGGCGAGCAAGAGTGGGATTCTGATCGCCGTCGATCCCCTGGCCTTCGCGCCCGGCGATGCCCAGTGGAGCCATGCCGGCGCCTTGCAGCGCCAGCTCCTCGACATGAAGGCGCTGGGCGCCGGTACGCCGGGGGCGGAGATCCACGACCGCTTCAAGCCCTATCTGGCCGACGGCAAGGCCCTGGTGGTCGCCGCCCACAAGATGTACGGGCCGGAGAGCAATGACCTGATCTACCAGCTCCGCGCCCGTGGCATCGACACCGTGGTGCTGGCCGGCCTGGTCGCCAATCTCTGCGTCGATTCCCACCTGCGGGCGCTGATGGAGAACGGCTTCAAGGTCTATGTCGTGAAGGACGCGGTGGCCGCGCCGGGCGACGACGCCTACAAGGCCGCCCTGGTCGACTATTCGATGATAGCCAACGGCGTGCTGACCACCGAGGAAGCGGTGAAGGCAATAGCGCCCTGACCGGTGCCAAGCCGCGGGATCGGCGCCCCTCCCGCCGACCCGCGGCCGCCTCAGCGATAGTGGCCGGGCACCCAGAAACCCCAATGATCCCAATGGCCGGGCGCGTAGTAGACGGGCGCCGGCCCATAGCGATAGGGCCGCTCGTCATAGACGACGCAGCCGGCAAGCGCTGGGGCGAGAATACCCAGAGCAGCCAGGGTGATCAGCGCCTTACGCAGAGAGAAACCTGTCATCGGACCATGCTCCGATCCTGAAGGCCCCCAGCCTTCACGATTGAAACGTCCGGCGGCGCACCCTCCTGCGTCGGTGGTTGATCGAGCGGTCCGCTCCTGCTCTCCTGGCGGCAGCGGCCGTGACGGATAAGAGCCGCCGGGAGGGATCGTATGAGCAGCGTCGATGCGATGGAGAGCCGCCTGGTCGAAACCCGCCTGGGCCGCCTGCGGGTCCGCCTGGCGGGCGAAGGCCCTGCACTTCTGTTCTGGCCGAGCTTGTTGATGGACGGCACCATGTGGGCGGCGCAGGCGGCCCATTTCGGGGCGACGCGCCGGGTCGTGCTGATCGATCCGCCAGGCCATGGTGGCAGCCAGGCGCTGACCGCCGGCTTCGATTTCGCCACTTGCGCCGGTGCCGTCGCCGACCTCCTGGACGGGCTCGGCATCGCGCGCTGCGATTTCGTCGGCAATTCCTGGGGCGGCATGATCGGCGGCACTTTCGCCGCCCTCCATCCGGACCGGCTCGGCGCCGCCGTCCTGATGAATGCCACCGCCTCGCCCTGCGGGCTCCGCCAGAAGCTCGAATTCCGCCTGCTCTGCGCCCTGCTCTGGCGTTTCGACCGGGTGCCCGCCTTCATGGTGGGCAAGGCGGTCTCCGCCTTCACCGGCCCGACGTCGGACCGCGAAAGGCCAATGGTCGCCGCCACCATCCGCGCCGCCATCGGCCGCGCCAAGGCCCGCTCGGTCTATTGGGCGATCCGCAGCGTGGTCCCCGAACGCCCGGACCAGCGCGCCCTGTTCGGCCGGATCGCCAAGCCGGTGCTGGTCGTCGCCGGGGAAGAGGACCGCACCTTCCCCGTGCCCGAGACGGCCGAAATGGCGAAATCGATCCCGGGTGCCGAATTCGTGGTGATGAAGCGGACGGCCCATCTGGCCGGGCTGGAAAACCCGGCCGAGGTCAATGCCCTGATCGAGGATTTCCTGGGGCGCCGGATCTGATCCCCCCACGGTTGCCGGACCCGCTGCACCGACCTAACATCCCGACACGGCGAGCCGGCCAGGAGTATTGTTGTGGATACCAGTCTTCAGCCCGGTGAGCGGGTGGTTTGGGAAGGGCAGCCGATCCCCGGTTTGAAGTTCGGCCCGAGCGACATCATCGCGGTTCCTTTCAGCCTGGTCTGGGGCGGCTTCGCACTCTTCTGGAATGTCAGCGTCTGGAGCACGGACTCGCCCTTTTTCTTCAAGCTGTTCGGCCTGCCCTTTCTCGTCGCCGGCATATTCCTCGTCGCCGGCCGCTTCTGGGTCGACGACTATATCCGCCGCCATCTCTATTACCGGGTCACCAGTCAGCGGGTGCAGATTCTGCGGACCGGCGCCTTCCCGACGCTCAGGTCGTTCGACATCCACGGCTTGCCCAGCCCGGAACTCGAAGAGCGTGGCAACGGCCGCGGCAATATCCGCCTGGAGGGCGGGACGGCCTCGACCGGCAAAGCCGGCGGCGGCGTCTGGCTGCCCTCGCTCTCCCGCGAGGTGCGCTTCTTCAATATCGAGAATCCCCGCGCGGTCTTCGACGCCATCAATCAGCAGCGCCAGACGAAGGACTGACGAAAACGCCCGCCCCCTCGCAGGGGCGGGCGTTCGAAGTGCCAGCGGAAGGAGGCTTACGCCAGCTTCTTCTGCAGGTTCTGGTCGAGGGCGTCGAGGAAGCCCTCGGTGGTGAGCCAGGGGGTGTCCTTGGAGATCAGGATCGCCAGGTCCTTGGTCATCTGGCCGGCTTCCACGGTCTCGACGCAGACTTCTTCCAGGGCCTGGGCGAAACGGGTCAGGTCGTCGTTGCCGTCGAGCTTGGCGCGGTGCTTCAGGCCGCCGGTCCAGGCGAAGATCGAGGCGATCGGATTCGTGGAGGTCGCCTTGCCCTTCTGGTGCTCGCGGTAGTGACGGGTCACGGTGCCGTGGGCCGCTTCGGCTTCCACGATCTGGCCGTCCGGCGTCATCAGGACCGAGGTCATCAGGCCGAGCGAGCCGAAGCCCTGGGCCACCGTGTCGGACTGCACGTCGCCGTCGTAGTTCTTGCAGGCCCAGACATAGCCGCCTTCCCACTTCAGGGCGGAGGCCACCATGTCGTCGATCAGGCGGTGTTCGTAGACGATGCCGGCGGCATCGAACTTGGCCTTGAACTCGGCCTCGTAGACTTCCTGGAAGATGTCCTTGAAGCGGCCGTCATAGGCCTTGAGGATCGTGTTCTTCGTGGAGAGATAGACCGGCCACTTGCGCAGCAGGCCGTAGTTCAGCGAGGCGCGGGCGAAGTCGCGAATCGAGTCGTCGAGGTTGTACATCGCCATGGTGACGCCGGCGCCCGGGAAGTCGAACACGTCGTGCTCGATCACGGTGCCGTCCTCGCCGACGAATTTGATGGTCAGCTTGCCCTTGCCGGGGATGCGGAAGTCGGTCGCGCGGTACTGGTCACCGAAGGCGTGACGGCCGACCACAATCGGCTTGGTCCAGCCGGGGACGAGACGCGGCACGTTCTTGCAGATGATCGGCTCGCGGAAGATCACGCCGCCCAGGATGTTGCGGATCGTGCCGTTGGGCGACTTCCACATCTTCTTGAGATTGAATTCCTTCACGCGGGCTTCGTCCGGCGTGATGGTGGCGCATTTGATGCCGACGCCGACCGCCTTGATGGCATTGGCGGAATCGACCGTCACCTGGTCGTTGGTGGCGTCGCGATGCTCGATCCCGAGGTCGAAATACTGGATCGGCAGGTCGAGGTAGGGAAGGATCAGCTTGTTCTTGATGAAGGCCCAGATGATCCGGGTCATCTCGTCGCCGTCCAGTTCCACGACCGGATTGGCGACCTTGATCTTGGCTACCATGCAACCCATTCCTTCCGTTAGGCGGCTGATGCGCCGCACCTTACACAACGGGCAGGCTCGGTTCAGCCCCCCAATCGTCTAACCGCGCGAATTTACTCGGCGACCGGCAGCGAGCTCGGACCGCCCTCGATCTTGAGCCGGGCCAGCGTCGGCAGGATCGAGTCGACATCCGGCACCAGGGTCAGGAAGTCGCGCGTGTTGGGCCGGGCGAAGCCCGAGGCGATGACATGCTCGACCATGCCCATGAAGGGCTGCCAGTAACCGAGGACGTCGATCATCAGGATCGGCTTCTTATGGAGCTGGAGCTGCGCCCAGGTGATCATCTCGACCGTCTCGTCAAGTGTGCCCATGCCGCCCGGCAGCACCGCGAAGGCTTCCGAACGCTCGAACATCAGGCGCTTGCGCTGGTGCATGGTCTCGACCTCGATGGTCTCGGAAATGCCGTCCAGCTTGGCTTCGAGCTTGGTCAGGAAATGCGGGATGATGCCGGTCACGCGGCCGCCGGCGTCACGCGCGGCGCGCGCGATCGTGCCCATCAGGCCGAGCGCGCCACCACCATAGACGAGTTCGATTCCTTCGGCGGCGAGGAGGCGGCCCAGATGGCCGGCGGCTTCGAGATAACGGGCATCGGGCGGGGTCGAGGCACCACAGAACACGCAGAGGCTTTTGACGGCGGACATGTCTCTCTCAGGTTTCTCTCGGGCTGGCGCTGCGCCGGGTTGGCCGGCCGCGCGCGATTGACTACCATGCAGGCCGCGGCGACGTGCCGCGCATGACGGAGACTTAGCATGGCTTTGCTCGCGCTTCACGGGTCACGTATCGCCGCGGCTCTGGCCGTCGGCCTGGCTTTCGGTGGAATCGCCCTGGCCGCCTCGCCGGACGAACAGCAGCACATGCGCGAAACCGCGATGAAGAAGGCAGGCGGCGACCTGAAGGCGCTGTCGGCCGATGCCAAGGCAGGCACCGTCAGCGCCGGCGCCGCCGCCAAGGCCAAGGAACTGGTCGATTTCGCCGCCGGGCTCGAAGCCCTGTTCCCCGAAGGCCCGCAGTCCGAGAAGAGCCGAGCGCTGCCCGCGATCTGGACCGACAAGGCCGGTTTCTCCGCCAAAGCGAAGGACCTGCAAACCGCGGCCGCGGCCGTCTCCGCCGCGGTGACGGCGAGCGACGCCAAGGCGCTGGCCGCCGCCATCGACCAGACCGGTGCCGCCTGCGGCGCCTGCCACAAGGCCTTCCGCGGTCCCGAGAAGGACTGAGGCCGCTTGCGCCACCTCCTGTTATCGGCCGCGGCAGCCCTGCTGTTCGCGGCCGCCAGCCCCGCCGCGGCGGACGACGACGCGGTGACCCGCGGCGCCTATCTGGTCCGCGCCGGCGGCTGCATGGCCTGCCATACGGTGAAGGGCGGCACGCCCTTCGCCGGTGGCCGCGCCATGGCGACCCCCTTCGGCACCTTCTATACGCCGAACCTGACCCCGGATGCCGAAACCGGGATCGGCAAATGGTCGGATGCGGATTTCCTGCGTGCCCTCCAGCAGGGCATCTCGCCCACGGGCGAGCATTATTTCCCGGTCTTCCCTTTTCCCTCCTATACCAAGGCGGCAGCCGCCGACCTGCTGGCGATCAAGGCCTATCTGTTCTCTCTCGCCCCTGTGCATGCGCCGCGGAAGGAGAACGAGATCGCCTTCCCCTTCTCGATCCGGGCGCTCCAGGCCGGTTGGAAACTGCTGTTCTTCCGGCCCGGCGAATTCCGCCCACGGGCGAGCCAGTCGCCGGTGATCAATCGCGGCGCCTATCTGGTCACCGCCCTCGGCCATTGCGGGGAGTGCCACACGCCGCGCAACCCGGCCGGCGGTACCTTGATCGGC
Organism: Zavarzinia sp.; assembly: GCA_041915065.1. Classification (GTDB taxonomy): domain Bacteria; phylum Pseudomonadota; class Alphaproteobacteria; order Zavarziniales; family Zavarziniaceae; genus Zavarzinia. Next base: position 1,030 of record JAYSCC010000057.1, on the reverse strand, counting down.
CTGGCCCTGGCCGGCAATGCTGACGGGCCGGACCACGAATTCGTGCCCAACATCACGCCCGATGCGGAAACCGGGATCGGCGCCTGGTCGGCCGGCGAGATCGCCGAACTGCTGGCCAGCGGCACCATGCCCGATTTCGACAATGTCCAGGGTTCCATGGCCGAAGTGGTCGAGGACGGCACCAGCCACCTGACCGAGGACGACCGCGCCGCCATCGCGGCCTATCTCCTGTCCCAGGCGCCGGTAAGGCATGGCAAAAAGCCGAGCAACTGATAGTGTCGCATCGGGCATAGGGCACCAGGGGGAGTAGCTGTAGATCATGGAGGAGCCTGCGCAGGGGACGACACCCCCGGGTGACGACAAAAACAGGGGCCGGCGCATCGCGGGTGGCGCTGCCGGTACCGCGGTCCTGGCCCTTGTCCTCGGCCTGCTCTGGTGGCTGAGCGACAAGCCGACGCCGCCAGCCACCACCGCAGCGCCCCAGGTGCCAGCCGCAGCACCCCAAACCGCCACACCGGCGTCACCGCCGCAGGCGGCAGCGCCACCACCGCAGAATCCCCCGCCACCGGCACCCCAGGCCCCGGCGACACCACCGAGCTTCGACCTCGCCCGCATCGCACAGGACGGCACCGCCGTGCTGGCCGGTCACGCCCCGGCCGACAGCGAGGTGAAGGTCCTGGGCAATGGTACCGCCATCGGTACCGCCAAGCCGCAGGCGACCGACGGCAGCTGGGTCCTGGTGGTCGACCAGCCGTTGCCCGAGGGTACGCTGGAACTCTCGCTCGAAGCGACGCTGGCGGATGGGACCGTGCTGCGCTCTGAACAAATTGTGCTGGTCGAAGTGCCGAGCCGGAAGAAGCCGGGCGAAACGCCAGCCCCCACGGCCGAGGCGCCGGCAGCGGGTACCAGCACCGAAGCCCCGGCGACGAGCGCCGCCCTCGAAGGCCCGGTGGCCGTGCTGACCAATCGCGACGGCGCCACGCCGGATGCACCGTCCCGCGTCCTCCAGGCGCCGGACCAGGGCCCGGCC
>JAYSCC010000056.1:0-10580 GCA_041915065.1 Zavarzinia sp. | reverse complement strand
TCGCCCGCGGTCAGCGTATTGGGGTCGAAGGCGGGAGCGCCGATGCCGGCAGCGGGCGTCGCCGTGGGGGGCGGCGCGCCCCCTTCCGCCGCGGCCGGGGCCGCCGCGGGGGTCGCGGAAGTGGGGGCCGTGGGGGCCGGCGCCGCGGGAGTCGCCGTCTCGGCCGCCAGGGCCATATTGGAGGCCGGCAGGGCGCGGCCGACGGCCTGCACGGTCCCCGGCAAGCGCACGGCCAGGGACGCGGTCGCCACGGCGGCCAGCACCAGGAAGAGGGGAATGCGGCGGCGGCTCATCGCGGGCTTCCTATCGGATGTCCTTCAGGGCACGCAGAATGCCCGGATCGGCCGCCCCGGCGGCGGGACGAAGCGGCGCCTCGGCCGGGCGGCCGGTCGAGCCGGCCTTGACCAGGCGGTCGGCGACATTGTTGGCCGAGGCGACCAGCAGCGACAATTCGTCGGTCACCTTGCGCGCCGTCTCGACTTGGTTGCCCAGGCGGGCGGTGGAGGCTTCGGCCGCCATGCGCAATTCGATGATGCCGGCCTGGGCGCGGCGCGTCGCCTCGTTCAGGCCTTCGACCAATTGGCGCAATTCGTCATGGCCACCGCGCAGGCCCTGCAGCTTCTTCTGCAAGCGCAGCGCCAGCACGATGGTGGCGATCAGCAGCCCGGCCAGCGCCAGGTCCACGACGAGTCCGACCGTGCTCATGCCTTCGTCACCTCACGCTTCGCCTTCATCAGCGATTGTTCGACCTTGACCGCGACCATGGGCCCGACCCGCCCCATCTTGCCGCGCAACATGGGAAGCCCGCCGCATTTCAGCTCGATCGGCGACTCGGGCGTGCAGTTCAGCATGATGGTCTGGCCGACCTCGAAATTCATGACGTCGCCGAGTTGCATCATCTGCTCGTCGAGGACGGCGTCGATCTGCACTTCGGTGGCCCAGAGTTCGGTCGCGAGGTGGCTCTCCCAGATCGTGTCACGGCCGAATTTCTCGCCCATGAACATCTGGAGCAGCAGCTCGCGCACCGGTTCGATGGTGGCATAGGGCAGCACCAGCTCGATCCGGCCGCCGCGATCTTCCATGTCGACGCGGAGCCGCACCAGGATCGCCGCATTGGCGTCGCGCGCGATCGTGGCGAAGCGCGGATTGACCTCCAGCCGGTCGAAGGTGAAATCGACCGGGGTCAGCGGCTCGAAGGCCGACTTCATGTCCTTCAGCACGACCTGGACCATGCGCTCGACCAGGTTGCGCTCGATCGTCGTATAGGGCCTTCCTTCGATGCGCATGGGCGTGGTGCCCTTGCGCCCGCCCAGCAGCACGTCGACGATCGAATAGATCAGGTTGGAATCGACCGTCAGCAGGCCGAAATTGTCCCATTCAACGGCCCGGAACACGGTCAGGATCGCCGGCAGCGGCACCGAGTTCAGATATTCGCCGAAGCGGATCGAGGTGATGTTGTCCAGCGTCACCTCGACATTGTCCGAGGTGAAATGACGGAGCGAGGTCGAGAGCAGCCGCACCAGCCGGTCGAAGACGATCTCCAGCATGGGCAACCGGCCATAGGAGACCAGTGAGGAATTGATGATGGCGCGGATGCCGGTGCGGCCGGTGTCGGCGGTCTGCACGGCGTCGAAGCCGAGCAGGCTGTCGATCTCGTCCTGGCTCAGCGCACGCCCGGTCTGCCCGGCCAGGGCTTCGTCGACCTGGGCCACCTCGGGATCGACCGGCGCGCCGTCTTCGCCGCCGGCCATGGCGGCCCATTCCGCCGCCAGCGCGTCTTCGTCGACGGGCGCTTGGCCCTCTGGCTGCTCGTCGGCCATCACTGCACCAGCATTTCCTTGAACAGGACGTCGTCGATCGTAGCAGGCGCCAGGAGCTGGTTGGCCCGGGCCACGAGTTCTTCCTTCAGGCGCAGCAGACCGGCCGAACCTTCGAGGTCTTCGAGCCGGAGTTCGCGCAGATAGATCTGGAAGCTGTCGATCACGCGCGGCTGCATTTTTTGCAGGATCGGCGTCACCTGCGGGTCGCTGTACTGGAGCGAGAGCTTCATCTTGAGATAGGCGGCCCGATTGCCCGTGGTGTGCAGGTTGACCAGCATGTCCGGCAGGTCGAAGAACACCGGCTCGGCGGCAGGGGCCGCCTCCGGCTTGGCCGCACCATGGCCTTCAGTACCTTGCCCCTCGGCCGCCGCCTCCTCGGTCTTGCCGAGCATTCCGTCCAGGAGCCCCATATAGAAGGCGGCCCCGCCGCCCGCGAGTAGCAGCACCAGCGGCAGAAGGATGAAGAGCAGCAGTTTGCCCTTGCCCTTCTTCTTGGCCTTGCCGCCACCTTCGGCGCCGGCCTCCGCCCCGGCTTCGCCGAGGCCGCTGACCAGATCGTCGAGATCCTGCTGAGATGCGGCTTTGCTGGCCATGCCGAGACCCACTCCGAGTTTGCGCCCGTGACAACTCGGAGTTTGGGCGATCTTCGTTAACAAGCGGTTTTGATTTCACGCCGACCCGGCATCTTCTGCCGGGCAATCCCGACCAGCCGGAAGACGCGGGAATTCCGCCAACCCGAACGAAATCCTTTGAAATCAGACTGTTAGCACTTGGCACGCGGCCTGCAAAGAAACCGGCGAAGGCGCGGCCGCGATGCCGCGCAGGGATTTCGGAGCAGCGGGCATGGAAAATTCGCTCTACGTCGGCCTGTCGCAGCAGATGGTGCTGGAGCGCCAGATGGACATGGTGGCGAACAACATCGCCAACATGAACACGACGGCCTACCGGGGCATGCGCCCGGTCTTCCAGGAATATGTCGTGAAGGCCGGCCAGGACCAGAAGCCGGTCTCCTATGTCCTCGACTACGGCGTGGCGCGCGACACCCGCCCCGGCGTGCTGACGGCGACCGACAATCCCTATGACATCGCGGTAACCGGCCCGGGCTATCTCTCGGTGCAGACGCCGAACGGTATCCGCTATACGCGGAACGGCCATTTCACGCTCGACGCCGACGGCCGCGTGGTGACCCGCGAAGGCTATGCCCTGCTGGACGACGGCGGGGCGGAGATCACGGTCGACGACCCGACCCTGGGCACGCCGGTGATTTCGGCCGACGGTACCATGGCCCATGGCCAGACCCAGATCGCCAAGGTCGGCATGTTCACCTTCGCCAACGAGCAGGACCTGCGCGCCGCCGGCGACAGCCTGTTCGAGGCCCCGGCCAATGCCACGGCCGCGCCGGCCGGGACCGAGACCCGCCTGGTCCAGGGCATGCTGGAAGGCTCCAACGTACAGCCCGTGATCGAGATCGGCCGGATGATCGAACTCCAGCGCCGTTACGAGACGATGCAGAACCTCATTTCCAAAGGCGACGACTTGCAGACCACCGCGATCCAGCGGCTGGGCAAGGTTTCGCAGGCCTGACGGCAGGAGTAGACGACGATGCGCAGCCTTTCCATCGGCGCCACCGGCATGCTGGCCCAGCAGCTGAACGTGGAAGTCATTTCGAACAACCTGGCGAACCTGTCCACGACCGGCTTCAAGCGCCAGCGGGCCGAATTCCAGGACCTGCTCTACGAGAACCAGAAGCGCATGGGCACCTCGTCCTCGGACGCCGGCACCGTGATCCCGTCGGGCATCCAGCTCGGCACCGGCGTGAAGACCGGCTCGGTCTATCGGATCATCGCCCAGGGCAATATGACGCCGACCGAAAATACCTACGACCTGGCGATCCAGGGCCGGGGCTATTTCCGGATCGAACTGCCGAGTGGCGACGACGCCTATACCCGCGCCGGCTCGTTCCAACTGAACGGCGACGGCCAGCTCGTCACCCAGGACGGCTACACGGTGCAGCCCGGCATCGTCATCCCGCAGACCGCGACCGCGGTGTCGATCTCGGCGACCGGCGAAGTGACCGCGACCCTACCGGGTCAGGTCAATCCCCAGGTCGTGGGCCAGCTCGACCTCACCACCTTCGTCAATCCGGCGGGGCTCGAGGCGACCGGCGACAACCTGTTCCTGGAGACCCCCGCCTCGGGCACGCCGACCACGGGCATCCCGGGCGATACCGGCTTCGGCACCGTGCTGCAGGGCTATCTCGAAGCGTCGAATGTCAATCCGGTGCAGGAGATCACCAACCTGATCTCCGCGCAGCGGGCCTATGAACTCAATTCCAAGGTGATCACCGCATCGGACGAGATGATGCAGACGATCACCCAGCTCCGCTGAGGAGGCCGTCATGATCCGTTTCGCCATCGGCATTCTGCTCTGGGCGCTGGCCTGGAGCCTGGGCCTGCCCGCCAAGGCCCAGGAGGCGGCCCCCGCTGCCGTCACCGCCACCATTCCGGTGCTCGACCGCGACCTCGCCCCGGGCGAGGTACTGCGCGCCGACGACCTGGTCGAGCAGCCGGTCCAGGGCGCCCCGCCCGGCAATATCGCGACCGACGCCGATCAGCTGGTCGGCCTCGCGGCCCGCAAGCCCCTGCGCGCCGGACGGCCGATCGCGCTCAGCGAAGTGCGCCCGCCGGTGCTGGTCGGCAAGGGCAGCCTCGTTACCCTGCGCGTCTCACTGCCCGGGATCGAGCTGGCGACCACCGCCAAGGCGATCGAACAGGGCGCCATGGGCGACGCCATCCGCGTCATGAACCTGACCTCGAACCGCATCGTGCAGGCCGTGGTGACCGGCACGGGCGAGGCCCAGGTCCTGGTCGCCGCCCAGCCGGTGGTCGACGCCGCCCCCCAGATGTAATCCGAAACGACCTGCCAGAAGGCACACAGCCATGAACGCCAAACCCTTCCTCCGTTTCCTCCTGGTGCTGGCCGCCGCGGCCAGCCTGGGCGCCTGCGCCGGTTTCCAGGAACGCATGAGCCGGATCGGCGAAGCGCCCGACCTGAGCCCGATCCAGAACCCGACCGCCCAGGCCGGTTATATCCCGGTGAGCCTGCCGATGCCGAACGACCCCGCGGTCAACGGCGGCGCTTCGCCGAGCCTGTGGCAGCAGGGCTCGCGCGCCTTCTTCAAGGACAATCGCGCCGCCCGGGTGGGCGACATCCTGACCGTGACGATCAACATCGACGAACAGGCCAACCTGCAGAACCAGACCGCCCGCAAGCGCGACTCGACCGAGAACATGGGGCTCAACGGCCTGTTCGGCCTGGAGACCAGCGTGGCCGGCGCCGCCCTGCCCGCCGGCTACAGCCCTAGCGGCGCGGTCGACCTGTCGTCCGGCACCAATACCGCGGGCGACGGTTCGATCAAGCGCTCGGAAGCGGTCAAGATGACGGTCGCCGCCGTGGTCACCCAGGTGCTGCCCAACGGCAACTTGGTGATCCAGGGGCGCCAGGAAGTGCGGGTCAATTACGAGATGCGGGAATTGCTGGTCGCCGGCATCGTGCGCCCGGCCGACATCTCCGCCTCCAACACGATCAAGCACACCCAAATCGCCGAAGCCCGCATCTCCTACGGCGGCCGCGGCCAGATCACCGACGTGCAGCAACCCCGCTACGGCCAGCAGGTGCTCGACGCCATCCTGCCCTTTTAGGCAGTCCCCCAGAAACGGCGAGACCGGGCCACGGCCCGGTCTCGTCATGCTGTTCGATAGTCGCGCGGATTATTCGTCGCGATAGGTCCGCTCCCGCCGTTCGTGGCGTTCCTGGGCCTCGATCGAGAGGGTGGCGATCGGCCTTGCGTCGAGCCGGCGCAGGCTGATCGGGTCGCCCGTCTCTTCGCAATAGCCGTATTCGCCGTTCTCGATGCGACGCAGGGCCGCATCGATCTTGCCGATCAGCTTGCGCTGGCGATCGCGGGTGCGCAGTTCGAGCGCCCGTTCCGACTCGGCCGAGGCCCGATCGGCCAGGTCGGGCTCCGCCACCGTATCTTCTTGAAGATGCTGCAAGGTTTCCTGGCTCTCACGCAGGATTTCTTCACGCCACGCCACGAGTTTGCGCCGGAAATACTCACGCTGGCGCGGGTTCATGAACTCTTCGTCCTCGCTCGGACGGTAGTCCGGCGGCAACTCTGCTCCCATGCCATCCCTCACGCATGTCTAGGCCGAAAGGCGGCGGGAGTATAGCAGCGAAGAATTCCTGTTCAAGCCTCGGTCGCCACAAAAAAAGCCTGTATTTCCATGGATTTAGACCAACTGCCGAAATAGTAGTCAGTAGCCCAGCTTGGCCAGCTCGACTTCGGCGCGAAGTTCGATATCGGCCAGCACGCCCGCCAGCCGCGGATCGGACAGTTTTTCCTGCCGGCTGCGCACCATGCCGAGCAGGTCCAACAGCCTTTCTTTGGGGAAATGCCCGAACAACAGGCCGAGGCGCAATTCCTCCAGCCGGTCGAGCAGATCGTTGCCGCGCTTGGCGGCACGCCGGCGCTCGCCGTCGGCATCGACTTCCTGAAGCGCGAAGAGGGCGCCGATGCCGCCGACCGGGCCGGCCGCGACCGGGCCGGCCGAAGCCTTGGCCTCTTCCGTCTCACCCAGGGTGAAGCCGCCCTCGCCCGCGCGCGCACTACGGCGACCGCCGGGCGCTGCCGGGCCGCCTACTCTGCCGCTGCCGTCGATCTTCATAGTGGGCTCGACACCTCCAACACGGATGGAATCATGCGCGACCAGGGTTAACAAGCCCTGAAGCGACCGGGGCGGCGCGGCAGGAATTGCCGGGGAGGCAGGAAATGCCCCGGGGCGCGCCGGCCAAACCCTTGGAATCCCTGGAACTTCCCTTGGCACGGGACTGGCAAGGAAGGGGCCGGGCGGAGAATCCGCCGCGCACCGAGGTAGAAACGATGTTCCGATCCCTGCTCGCCCTGCTCGTCCTCGCCGCCGCCGGCCTCGGCCTGGCGCAGCCGTGTTTCGCGGTCGAAACCAGGATCAAGGATATCGCCACGATCGAAGGCGTGCGCGACAACATGCTGGTCGGCTACGGCCTCGTGGTCGGGCTCGACGGTTCGGGCGATTCGCTCCGCAACTCCCCCTTCACCAAGCAGAGCCTGGAAGCGATGCTGGAACGCCTGGGCGTCAACACCCGCGATTCCGACATGAAGACCAAGAATGTGGCGGCCGTCATGGTGACGGCGGAACTGCCGCCCTTCGGCCGCTCCGGCAGCCGGGTCGACGTCGCCGTCTCGACCCTGGGCGACGCCAAGAGCCTGCTCGGCGGCACCCTCCTGGTGACGCCGCTGCTCGGCGCCGACGGCGAGGTCTATGCCGTCGCCCAGGGCCAGGTCTCGGTCTCAGGCTTCAAAGCCCAAGGCGCCGCCACCTCGGTGACCAAGGGCGTGCCGACTTCGGGCCGGATCTCCAACGGTGCCGTGATCGAGCGCGAAGTGACCTATGCCTTCGGCACCGAGCCGACGCTGCGCGTGGCGCTCCGCAATCCCGATTTCACCACTGCCCGCCGGATCGCCCAGGAGATCGCCAACAAGTTGAAGGTCAGCGGCCGTGCTCTCGACCCCTCCACGGTCGAGATCCAGGTGCCGCCGCAGTACCGCGCCGACATCGTCTCCTTCGTGACCCAGATCGAACAGCTCAGGGTGACGCCCGACCAGCGCGCCCGCATCGTGATCGACGAAGCCTCGGGCACCATCGTGATCGGCGCCGACGTCCGCGTCTCCACCGTGGCGATCGCCCAGGGCAACCTCACGGTGCGCATCACCGAAACGCCGCAGGTCTCGCAGCCGGCCCCCTTCTCGAACGGCCAGACCCAGGTCGTGCCACGGACCGACGTCCAGGTCGACGAGGGCGGCAACCGCCATGTCGTTGTAATGAACAGCGGGGTCAGCCTGCAGGACCTGGTCAATGGCCTGAACGGCCTAGGCCTCGGCCCGCGCGATCTGATTTCGATCCTCGAAGCGATCAAGGCCGCCGGCGCGCTCCAGGCCGACATCGAAGTGATGTGAGGGGAGCTGATGTGATGACCGCCGCCCCCGAAGCGATCCGCTACGCCTATCCGGCCGACCGCCCGCTGCCCGCAGTCTCGCCCAAGCTGAAGGCCGCCGGCCAGGATTTCGAGGCCATGGTGATGAGCGAAATGCTGACCCCCATGTTCGACGGCCTGAAGACCGACGGCCCCTTCGGCGGCGGTTCGGGCGAGGCCGCCTTCCGCGGCTTCCTGGTCCAGGAATTCGGCAAGGGCATCGCCGCCCGGGGCGGCATCGGCCTTTCCGACATGCTGATCCGATCCCTGCTCACCTCCGAGGAGCCGACCCATGCCTGAAGCACAGAAATCCCCCCTGGCGCAGGCCGAAATCGATTGCCTGGTGACCCTGACCGAGCGCCTGGCCGATGCCATCGAGGCGGAATGCCAGGTCCTGTCAGAACGCCGGTTGACCGGCTTGAAGCCGCTGGTCGAAGCCAAACTGCCGGTGGTCAATGCCTATGACACCCAGCTCGCCCGCATGGGCGGTGCGGCGCTTGTCGCCGCCGATCCCCTGGCCCGTTCGCTACTGCGCGAGCCGACCCGGCGGCTCCGCGAGATCATGGCGCTGCACACGATCCAGGTCGCGGCGGCGCGCACGGTGGCCGACCGCCTGATGCGCTCGATCGCGGAATCGGTCGCCCAGCAGGCGCGGCCCGTGCTCGGTTACGGGCCGCGCGCCGCCTTGCGGACCGCCACCGCCGCACCGGCGGCGATGGCGGTTTCGGCCGAAGCCTGAGTTACGCGGCCGCGGTCTTCGCCTTGGCGAGGTCGAGGGCGATGTCGACGATCATGTCTTCCTGGCCGCCGACCATGCGCCGGCGCCCGGCCTCGTAGAGGATGGCGCGGGTGTCGACGCCGTATTCGTTCGCCGCCTTTTCGGCATGGCGCAGGAACGACGAATAGACACCGGCATAGCCGAGCGTCAGGGTCTCGCGGTCGACCCGGACCGGGCGGTCCTGGAGCGGGCGCACCAGGTCCTCGGCAGCATCCATCAGCTTGTAGAGGTCGCAGCCGGTCTTCCAGCCCTTGCGCTCGGCCGCGGCGATGAAGACTTCGAGCGGGGCATTGCCCGCACCGGCGCCCATGCCGGCCCGCGACGCGTCGACCCGGATCGCCCCCGCCTGCACGCCGACGATCGAATTGGCGACGCCGAGCGAGAGGTTGTGGTGGGCGTGGATGCCGCGCTGGGTCTCGGGCTTCAGCACGCGGTCATAGGCTTCGCAACGCGCGCGGTAACCATCCATGTCGAGGGCCCCGCCGGAGTCGGTGACATAGACGCAGGTGGCGCCGTAGCTCTCCATCAGCTTGGCCTGCTGGGCGAGTTGCTCGGGCTCGATCATGTGGCTCATCATCAGGAAGCCGATCGTGTCCATGCCGAGGTTACGCGCCGCCTCGATATGCTGCTTCGAGACGTCCGCCTCGGTGCAGTGGGTGGCGATGCGGACCGAGCGGACGCCGAGATTGTAGGCGTGCTTCAGTTCCTCGACCGTGCCGATGCCGGGCAGCAGCAGGGTGGTGATGACGGCGTTCTTCACGACGTCGGCCACCGCCTCGATCCATTCCCAATCGGTGAAGCGGCCGAAGCCGTAGTTGAAGGTGGAGCCGTTCAGGCCGTCGCCATGGGCAATCTCGATCGCGTCGACGCCGGCTTCGTCGAGCGCCTTGGCGATGGCACGCACATGATCGAGGCCATACTGGTGGCGGATCGCGTGCATGCCGTCACGCAGGGTGACGTCCTGGATGTAGAGCTTGGTCTGGGTCGGGTCGAGGGTGGCCATTATGCGACCTCCTTCAGGAGCTTGCGGCGGGCGATCTTCTCGGCGGTGGCGAGGCCGGCCGAGGTCATGATGTCGAGGTTGCCGGCATAGGCCGGCAGGTAGTGGGCAGCGCCTTCGACTTCGAGGAAGACCGAGGTCTTCACGCCCTCGAAGGTGCCGTGGCCGGGGATATGCACCGGGTTGTTCGAGCCGAAATGCTCGAACTGCAATTCCTGCTTCAGGCGGTACCCGGGGACATATTTCTGCACCCGCTCGATCTGGTCCCTGACCGCCTTTTCGATCGTCTTGGTGTCGGCACCGGACGACAGGGTGAAGACCGTGTCGCGCATGATCATCGGCGGCTCGGCCGGGTTCAGGATGATGATGGCGCGGCCGCGGGCGGCGCCGCCCACCTGCTCGATGCCGTGGCGCGTCGTTTCGGTGAATTCGTCGATATTGGCGCGCGTGCCGGGACCGGCCGATTTCGACGAGATCGAGGCGACGATCTCGGCGTAATGCACCTTGGCGACAGAGGAGACGGCGGCGACGATCGGAATGGTGGCCTGGCCGCCGCAGGTGACCATGTTCACGTTCTGCGCGTCGAGATGGACGTCGCCATTGACCACCGGGATCACATAGGGGCCGATGGCGGCCGGCGTCAGGTCGACCATGACCTTGCCCGCGGCCTTGCAGATATCGTTGTGGCGCTTGTGCGCGCCGGCCGAAGTGGCATCGAAGACGATGCCGATCTCCGGCCACACGGGCAGCTTCTGCAGGCCGTCGATACCCTCGTGGGTGATCGCCACGCCCATCCGCTCGGCCCGCTTCAGGCCGTCGGATTCGGGATCGATGCCGACGAAGGCACCCATCTCCAGAACCTTGGAATAACGCATGATCTTGATCATCAGGTCGGTGCCGATATTGCCCG
>JAYSCC010000055.1:6286-10620 GCA_041915065.1 Zavarzinia sp. | reverse complement strand
CTTTCCGGCCCGACCGGCGCGTCGCCTTTGCGCCGCCCCCGGCGGGTTGCGGACAGGGGTGGCAGGTTCAGGCCAGGGTCGCCTTCAGGAAGGCGATGGTGCGGCCCCAGGCGAGGTCGGCTGCCGCCTTGTCGTAGCGGGCGGCATTGGTGTCGTTGTTGAAGGCGTGCTGGGCGCCTTCGTAGACGAAGGCCTGGTAATCTTTGCCGGCGGCCTTCAGCGAGGCCTCGAAGGCCGGCACTTCGCCGAGGATGCGCTGGTCGAGGCCGGCATAATGCAGCATCAGCTTGGCCTTGATCTTGGGAACCTCGGCCGCGGCCGGCGGCATGCCGTAATAGACCACGGCGGCAGCGAGGGCCGGGCTCGCGGTCGCCAGTTGGCCGGCCAGGCCGCCACCCCAGCAGAAACCGACGGTGCCGACCTTGCCGCCATCCTTGCCGGCATAGCCGACGGCGGCGACCGCGTCGGCCAGGGTCTTGGTGGGGTCGAGGGCACCGATCAGGTTGCGGGCCTGGTCCTCGTCCGCCGGGGTGCCGCCCGCGGAGGAGAGGAGATCCGGTGCCGCGGCGTGGAAGCCGTCGAGCGCTAGGCGCCGGGCGACGTCGCGGATATGGGCGTTGAGGCCGCGGTTCTCGTGGATGACCACGACATGGCCGTGGGCCACGGCGCTGGCCGGCAGGGCTTCATAGACGGTGACGGCGCCGCTTGCGCCGTTGTAGCTGGCGGTGCGGCTGACGATCCGGGGATCGTCCGGCGGCACCGTTTCGGCCCGGGCGTAGTCGTTCTCCAGCAAGGGCAGCAGGGCGAGGGCGGCTGCCGTGCCGCCCGTCAGCCGCGCCAAGCGGTCGAGGAAATCCCGCCGTGGCAATGCCTCGTGGGTGTAGCGGTCATAGAGATCGATGATGCGCTGGTCCATCGCTTCCTCCCTTGAGACATCGCTCACGGGCGGACATGGGAAGGCCGGGGCCTTCCCGCAAGGGATCAGGCGACCGCGGGGAAGATTTCCGCGAGCGGGGTCACCTTGAAGTGGTGGCTGAGGCTGCGGCCGAGCACGGGATCGGTCAGGCTGATCTCGAGTTCCATGGCGGTGCGCGGGAAGCGGCCGGCGGTTTCCAGCGTGCCGGAGAAGATCATGCGGCCCTCGTGCTCCGCGCCGTCGTGGCCGGCGACGAAGGCACGGAGGTCGTCCGGCGTCATGAGCTGGGCGACCGAGCCCTGCTGCATCACCTTGCCGTCGCAGGCGAGGCGAAGCTCCAGCCGGTCCCAATGGCCGGCGACATCGGCCATGGGCCAGGCCGCAGGCGCCACCGTCTTGGCGCACAGGTTCTTGGCCAGGGCCGCCGCCTGGGCTTCCATCACGGAATCGGTGTGGTCGCTGCCCACAGTGACGTAATCGATGCCGTCCTGCCGGAACAGCACGAATTCCACCTCTGGCGCAGTGTCGAGACCGATCACGAAAGTCTCGGCCGCCTGGCTCAGCAGTGCAGGGATGATCGGGAACAGCATCGGAATATGGGGCGGCACGCCGATGCCGAGATGTTTCAGCTCCTCGATATGGGCTTCGACCTCGGCCCGGGTGCGGCCGGTGTAACCAGCGCAGAGCAGTCGCCGGATGCAGGCCGTGACATGGCCTTCGGGCAGGGTGAAATCGATGGTCGTGGTCATGATCGGGCCTCCGGCTGCAACGGCCCAAGTCTAGGGCCGGGACGGCACGCCTGACGTTTCCATTGTCTAAAAGCGCAGTTTGAGCGCTTCAGCCGGAGAGCCCCTCGGCCCGGCGCAGGGCCGGGAACAGCCGCATCCAGGCGAGCGCCACCAGGATCGTGCCGATACCGCCGAGGATGCCGGCCGGCACCACCCCCATCAGCCCCGCCGTCATGCCCGACTCGAATTCGCCGAGCTGGTTGGAAGCCCCGATGAAGAGGGAATTCACGGCGGAGACGCGGCCGCGCATGTCGTCTGGGGTGGCGAGCTGGACCAGGGTCTGGCGGATCACCACGCTGACATTGTCGGCCGCGCCGAGGACGAAGAGCGAGGCGACCGAGAGCCAGAGGTTCTGCGAGGCGGAAAAGACCACGGTGGCGAGGCCGAAGACGATTACCGCGCCGAACATCTTGGCGCCCACCCGACGTTCCAGGTTCAGGCGTGAGATCGCCGCCGCCATCACCAGGGCCCCCGCCGCCGGGGCCGAGCGCAATACGCCGAGGCCCCAGGGGCCGGTCTCCAGGATGTCGCGGGCGAAGATCGGCAGAAGCGCGGTGACGCCGCCCAGCAGCACGGCGAAAAGGTCGAGGGAGATCGAGCCCAGGATGACCGGCCGGCTCTTGATGAAGGACACCCCGGAAAAGACCATCTGCATTGTGACCTTCCCCGCGCTGGCGGCCTGCTGGCGGAAGCGGATCGCCATCATGGCGGCCCCGCCGGCCAGGAACAGTGCCGCCGCCAGGCCGAGGGTGAGCCCAGCCCCGAAGGCATAGAGCAGGCCGCCCAGCGACGGCCCGATGATCACCGCCGTCTGCATCGCCGAGGAGGAGACGGCGACCGCGCGCGGCAGGTCCCCGGTCGAAACCAAGGCAGGCAGCAGGGCGGACATGGCCGGCCGCTCGAAACTCCGGGCGCTGCCGAGCAGGATCAGGGCCAGGAAGACGACATGGACGCTGAGCCAGCCCTGTTCGGCGCCCAGCGTCACCAGGGCCAAGGTAGCCGCCTGCAAGGCCTGGGTCACGATGACGATGCGCCGCCGGTCGAAACGATCGGCCACCGGCCCGACCACGAAGGTCAGCGGCACCATGGGCAGGAATTGACAGAGCCCGGCCAGGCCGAGCTGATAGGCGCTGCCGGTCAGGTCGTAGATCAGCCAGCCGATGGCGACTGAGGCCATCTGGAAGGCGAGGGAGCCGAGCACCCGCGACGACCAGAAGAGGGTGAAGGGCCGCTGGCGGCGCAGGGGGATCGAATCGGTCAAGGCATGGCGGCTCGGCTGGCGATGCGGCGACGCTAGCAGGGCGCGCCTGTGGGCACCCTTGCCGTCACCTCGGGCATGCCATGCGGTGATCCGTTTTAGCGATCGTCCAGCACGCGGGCGAGGCGGGCGAAGGCCGCGACGTCCAGTTCCTCGGCCCGCGCGGTCGGCACGATCTCGGCCCTTGCCAGCAAGTCTTCGGCCGGCACGGCGAGGCCTTTCAAGCTCTGGCGCAGCATCTTGCGGCGCTGGCCGAAGGCTTGCGCGGTGACCTTTTCCAGGGCGTCCAGCCGACAGGGGAAGCGCGGTTCGGCCAGCGGTGTCAGGCCGACCACGGTGGAGGTCACCTTGGGCGGCGGCACGAAGGCCTTGGGGCTCAGGTCGAAATGGGCACGCACCTGGGTCCGCCACTGCGCCAGGACGGAAAGCCGGGAATAGGCCTCGCTCCGCGGCGCGGCGCTCAGCCTCTCCGCCACTTCGCGCTGGAACATCAGGGTGAGGGAACGCCACCAGGGCGGCCAGGGATCGGCCGAGAGCCAGCGGATCAGCAGGGCGGTGCCGACATTATAGGGCAGGTTGGCGACCACCTTGGCCGGTCTTCCACCTAGGGCCGAGGGCTCGTCGATCGCCATGGCATCGCCCGAAATCACCGTGAGCCGGCCAGGCGGATAGGCGGCGGCGACCTCGGCCAGGGCTTCGAGGCAGCGCTCGTCCCGCTCGACCGCGACCACGCTGGCGCCGGCGGCGAGCAGGGCGCGGGTCAGGCCACCGGGGCCGGGGCCGACCTCGTAGACGAGATCGCGCGGCTCGATCCCGGCCGCACGGGCGATCCGGGCGGTGATATTGAGGTCGAGCAGAAAATTCTGCCCCAGCGTCTTCTTGGCCGCGAGCCCGTGGCGGGCGATCACCTCGCGGAGCGGCGGCAGATCGTCGAGGCTCATGCGGTGGCGGCGGTCCGGCGCGCCTCGGCCATGGCGGCGGCCAGGCGAAGGGCGGCGATCAGGCTCTGCGGATTGGCTTTGCCCTGGCCTGCGATGTCGAGCGCGGTGCCGTGGTCGGGCGAGGTGCGCACGAAGGGTAGGTTCAAGGTGACGTTCACGCCCTCGTCGAAATCCAGCATCTTCAGCGGGATCAGGCCCTGGTCGTGATACATGCAGACGGCGGCGTCGTAGCGTGCCCGCGCCGCCGGGTGGAAGGCAGCGTCGGGCGGTACCGGGCCGAAGGCGTCGATGCCGCGGGCCTGCAGGTCCTCGATCGCCGGGGCGATGATGTCTTCTTCCTCATGGCCGAGAAGGCCGGATTCGCCGGCATGGGGATTGAGACCGAGGACGGCGAGGCGGGGCCGCGCGATCCCGAAATCACGCTCCAGCGC
>JAYSCC010000055.1:0-6276 GCA_041915065.1 Zavarzinia sp. | reverse complement strand
ACGTCGACGATGCCGCGCGTGGTCAGCAGGCGCGGCACGGCGGCGAGGGGGATATGCACAGTGGCCAGCACGACCCGGAGCCGGGGCGAGGCCAGCATCATGACCGAACGGGCACCGCCGCCCGCCAGCGACGCCAGAAATTCGGTATGGCCGGGGAAATCGAGCCCCATGGCCTTCAGCGACTGCTTGCGGATCGGGTTGGTAACCAGGGCCGCGGTCTCGCCCGCCTGGGTGAGGGCGACGGCGCGACGGATCGATTCGACGATGGCGGCGGCATCGCGCTCGTCGACCGTGCCGGCCTCGCCCCGGATCGGCGCCGTCAGGGGCAGCACCGGCAGGGCTTCGTCGAACAGCGTCTGGTCGACTTCGGCCGGGCCGGTCACAGTCGCCAGCGGCACGCGGAGGCCCAGCCGGTCGGCCAGGGCGGCGAGGCGCCCCGGCTGGTCGAGCAGGACGAAGGGCGGCGTGCCCGCCTCGTGTTCCGCCCAGGCCTTGAGCGCGATTTCCGCGCCGATGCCCGCCGGCTCTCCGCAGGTGAGCGCCAGCGGCGCCTGGGCGGGTGTGCTCACCGGACTTCGATGGTCGCGGTCCGGCGCAGGTCGCGGAGATAGCGCCGGGCCAGCATCGACATCTGCTGGTCTTCGAGGCTGCGCTGCACGGCGTCGTGCATCATCGAATCCGGGGTCTGGTCGTCGCGATCGCACAGCACCAGGAGGTGCAGGCCGTCGGTCGAGCGGACGGGGCCGCCGGCCTCGCCGATCTTCACGCCGTCGAGCGCGTTCCGGTATTCGACCGGCAGGTCCTTGATGTTCAGGCGGCCGACTTCACCGAAAGTGGCGTCGGGGATGCTGTCCAGCAGGTCGCGCGGCACGCCGCAGCTATGGATCGAACCCTTGGCCTCGGTCAGGGCAGCGGTCAGGGCGTTGATGGTGGCGTCCGGTGCCGAGATATTGGCCGGCACGAAGACCTGTTTCAGCTCGACCATCACCACTTCCGCCGGCGGCGGCGGGGTCTGCCGGCGCTCGCGCAGGCCGAGGATATAGAAGCCGCCGGTCGCCCGGATCGGCGGCGAGACCGAGTTGACCTGCATCTGGGCCAGCGTCTGGTCCAGTTCGGCCGAGAGCTGGCCGGGCAGGATCCAGCCGATGTCGCCACCGTTGGCGGCCGAGGGAGCCTGCGAATATTGATGCGCCAGGGCGGAGAAGCGCGCGCCTGCCTTGATCTGCTCGAAGAGCTGCTGGGCGATGGCGCCGGCCTGGGCTTCCTGTTCCGGGTTGTCGACCGCGATCAGGATTTCGGAAACCAGGCTCTCGGGCCGGCCGGCATTGGCCTTGATGCGGTCGATCGCGGCCTGGACTTGCTCTTCGCCGATCGAGAGCCGGCCGGAATAGCGCTTCAGCACGACCCGGTTCCAGGCCAGTTCGGCGCGCAGCTGGCGCTTCAGCGAATCGACCGAGACACCGCCCTTGCCCAGGATGTCGCCGAATTGTTCGGCGGTGACATGGTTCGACTGCAGCACCTGCTGATAGCTCTGTTCCACGTCGTCGGCCGAGACGGCAACGTCCTGCTTGGCGGCTTCCTGCAACTGCAGCGTTTCGTCGACAAGGGCGCGCAGGGCGGTGAGGCGGGCGGCCTTGGCGGTGTCGGCGTTATAGGGCAGGCCGGCGGTGACCAGCAGCAGGCGGACGCGCTGATCGACATCGTAGCCGGTGATGATCGTCTCGTTCACCGTGGCGGCGATGCCCATGTCGGTCGTCGGCGGCGGTGCCGGGGCTGGTGCGGGGCGCGACGGCGTCGCCGCGGCATGGCCGGGACCGGCCGGAAGGACGACGACGGCGAAAGCGAGGGCCAGGACGTGGACCACGGTCAGGACGGGAAAGCGCATTCTCGATCGTTCTTCTCTGGTCGGTGGCCGTTCGACAGGTCGGCGGCCTGCGGCATCCGACGGGGAGCCGCCTCGGGAAACCGCCTCGAGGCGGCGCCAGCATAGTCGCTGGACCGCGCGAGGAAAAGCGTTGCGCGACGCCGGGGACGCCTCGAAACAACGCGGAACATGTTACCGCCTCACATACCGAGGTTGCGCAGGCGGACGACGAAATTCACCGAGGTGTCGGGCTGAATGTCGCGGTCGCGGGTGGTATCGCGGCGGTAGACGGCGCCCAGTTCCACGCAGTCGTCGGCATAGAAGATGCCGAGGCCGGTGGACAGGGTGGAGCCTTCGTTCAGGCTCTGCCGGGTATCGCCGTAAAGGGTCCAGTATTCGGTCAGCTTGGCCGAAAAGGCGGCGTATATTTCGTCGCGGTCGTCCTGGCCCGGCACGCCGGTCTGGTCCTTGACCGCCGTGTAGCCGAGATAGGCGCGCAGCCGGTTCGCCGTCACGATCGCCCGGACGTCGTTCCGGTTGAACGACAGGTCGTCCTTGTCGAGGCGGAAATTGTGCTGCAACTCGAGCCAGCTCGTGGGCGAGACGGTGATCGCACCGACGAAGTCGGAGCGGCCGTTGCCGACACCGGCCGAGAGCGGATAGACGTCCTTCTCGTCGGTGAATTCGTAGCTTTCGCCGAAGAAGACCGAGAAGGTGGTGCCGTCGTTGCCGTAATAGGCACTGCGCAGACCATAGACGAAGCGCGAGCCCGAATCCCACTTGTCGTAGCCGGAGAAGCGGTCGACCGCGAAGAGATTGGTGTCGTCGAACTCGAAGTTCTGACTGTCCTCGTTCGAGATCTTGTGCGACAGGGGCACGCTCGGTGCCAGTACGAGCTGCACGATGGGCTCGATCACCTGGCGGCCGTTCTCGGTCGGGCGGACCAAGGGGTAGCGTGCCTCGAAGGCCGCCTTGGGCAGAATGCGGCCGGTCTGGCCCGAGACGTCGCGCCCGGTGTCGTCCAGCACGTCTTCGCTGTCAAACATGTCGCCACGGATCGACAGGTCGACCGTGTAGACGGTGCCGAGGTCGGTGATCCAGGGGCGGCGCCAGTCGCCGCGAAGGCTGATTCGCCGCTGGCTCGCGCCTTCGTCGCGCCACAGCGCGATCGCATTGGCGGACAGGTCCAGGCGGCCGCCGATCACCTCGGGCTCGACGATCATGCTGGCACTGCCGAGCGGCAGGATCACCGGCGTGGTGCCCGGATCGTCGATCGAGCGCAGGCCCTGGAAGCTGTAGCCCATGACCGAGACATAGGACCGGTCGAAGAAGCCTTCGGCGTAGAGGTCGCTGGTCAGATAGTCGGGCGAGGCGAACTGGAAGCGCTTCAGATAGGTATCGGACGAGGAGCGCGCAGCATCGAAGCCCCAACGCCAGCTATTGTCGATGTCGAAGCGGCCGTGGGCGAAGATATGGCCGTGGAATTCGTCGTTGCCGGTGTCGTTGCCGTCGCCGTCGTAGGAATTGCCGTAGCCGGCGCTGAACTCGGCCATCAGCTCGCCGTCACCGAACAGCTTCCTGTAGTCGCCGACCAGGTAGGAGCCTTCCTTCGAGGTGTAGAAGGGGGTCAGGGTCAGGTCGCTGTTGTCGTCGATCGCCCAGAAATAGGGCGTGCCGATGCGGAAGCCGAGGCGCGTACTCTCGCCGATATGGGGCGTCAGGAAGCCGGTCTGGCGCTTCACGCTCGGATCGGGGTGAGAGAAATAGGGCAGATAGGCGACCGGGACGCCGAGGACGTCGAAGGTCGCATCCTCGTATTCGACTTTCTTGGCCGCCTGGTCGTGGGTCACCTTGACCGCTTTCACCTGCCACAGCAGCGGCCGTTCGGGATGCTCGGCGCAGGGCAGGCAAGGGCTGTAGACCGCGTGGTCGAGGGTGGTGACATTGCCGTCCTGGCGGATGGCGCGCACCGCGGCGGCCCGCGAATTGTCGGAGAACAGCAGGCTGACGGTCTGCACGAAGCCGTCGCGGAACTGGTCGTCCAGCTCGACATAGTCGGCGAACAGGACTTCGCCCGTCGGCTCCAGCAGCGAGACGTTGCCAGTGGCGGCGACCATCCGGCTCTCTTCGAAATAGGTGACCTTGTCGGCCATCAGCACCCGTTCGCCCTGGGACAGCTCGACTTTGCCCTGTGCGGTCACCGTATGGGTGTTGGGGTTGTAGATGACCTCGTCAGCGATGATCTGCACCGGACCTTGGCCGGCCGCGGGGCTGCCGGGCAGCGGATCGGCGACGGCGAGCGTCGGTCCGGCCAACGCGACGGCGGCCAGCACCAGGGCGATCGCCGTACGGTTGCGCAGCGAGGCACAGCCCCGGGCTGGCCGACGGCCGGGACGGCCGGCAGCGCCGGGCAGGGCATCAGGAGGGAGTGCGACGGCCATCAACCATCTTCCAAATGAAACAACAGCGCGATGCCCACCAGGGTCGCGGCGATCGCAGGTCCCCAGGCAGCGAGAATGACCGGGACACTTTCGGCGATGCCGAGCGCGCGGGCAATGTCGGATACGACGAAGAGGGCGAAACCGGCAATGCCGCCGAGCCCGATCAGCACGGCGACGCCCCCGCGCCGCGAATGGCGGAGCGAAACCGTGGCCGCGACCAGCACCATGGCGCAGAGCACCAGGGGAATCGACGCCAAGCTGTGCCATTGCACCAGATAGCGGGTGGCCGAGAAACCGGCCGCCTCCAACCGCTTGGCGAATTCAGGGATGGCCCAGAAGGAGACCGAATCGGGATTGGCCAGGCTCTGCTGGATGTCGTCGGGCCGAAGGTTGGTGGCCAGGCGATAGACGGGGACCGCCTTGGCCTGGCGATCCGGCTCGATCACCCAGGCGTCACTCAGGGTCCAGACATCGCCGTCGAACTTGGCGCTGAAGGCTTCGATGCGACGGAGGAAGGTCTCCTGTCGGTCGAACATGAAGACCACAACCGCATTGAGGCGGAGCCCGCCGTCCGACGCCGCCAGGGCGTGGATCACCGCGCTGCCCTGGTCGTCCGCCTGGCGCAGCCAGATGCCGGAATCGGTGACTGCCGACAGGCTCGAGGTACTGCTCTTGATGTAGAAGGCTTCGAGCTGGCGGTAGTGGTAGTTCAGTGCCGATGACCAGGGATTGATGATGCCGACCGCGAAGATGCCCAGCAACAGCGCGACCAGCATGGGCGGCGCCAGGAACTGCCAGACCGAGAGACCGGCCGCCCGGGCGATGATCAGCTCGTTCGAGCGGGTCATGCGCGCGAAGGTCCACATGCCGCCGAACAAGCAGGCGAAGGGCAGGGCCATGGTCGCGAGGCCGGGCAGATGCATGCCCGACATCGCCATCAGGGTCAGGAAGTCGGCCTGCTGGCCGGTCACGCGGGTGGCGCGCCGGGTGAGTTCCAGAAGGTCGATCATATAGATCAGCGCCACGATCGGCCCGAACACCAGGCCGAAGCCCAGGAGGAATCGGCGCATCATGTAGAGCGCGAAAACGGGGGCGATACGATGCATGGCTCAGCCCTCACCCGCGGCGGGCAGGGCCACCGGGGCTGGCGCCGGGATGCGCAGCCTCGGCCGCAAGACATAGAGGGCCACGACGCAAGCGCCGAGCGGCACCAGGTAGAGGATCGGAGCCAGCGCCGGGGTCGAGGTGACAATGCCGGACAGTCCAAGCTCGCTGAGCCGGAGGCCGAGGCCACAGATCGCGGCGACGGCGGAGCGGGTGTATTTGCCGCGCCGCGAATATTCGCCGGAAAGCAGGCCGCAGGCCGCGATCAGGGCGAGCGGCAGGGCATAGAGGGGCGACGACAGGCGCTTGTGCGCCTCGGTCAGTAGGAGGGCCCGGTTCTGCATGTCCTGTGCGTCATAGGGCGGCAGAAGTTCGGTCAGATAGCGTTCGCCCGGCTTCATACGGTGGGTGGCGTTGTCGTCCGTCAGGCCGCCGAGGTCGAGGACGTAGCGCTGGAAGCTCAGATAGCTGCCCTTGCCCGTGAACAGTTCGCTCTCCTGCCGGTTGCCGTTGACCAGCAGGATCTTGGCGCCGTCGCTGTCGGGCAGCAGGGTGCCACGCTCGGCCATCATGGTCACCGCCTTGTCCGGGCGGCGCGCGTCATAGACCAGGATGCCATGCAATTCGCCGTCCATCGTGCGCTCGCGCACATAGACGGTGAGCCCGTCGGTCAGTTCCGAGAATTCACCGTCCTGAAGGAAGACGGCGGCGAGATCGCCCCGAATCTCCGCCACTTGGTTCTTGAACGAGCGGAGCCCGAGCGGCGTCACATAACAGTTCAGCACCAGGGTGATGACCGTGACCACGCCGGCCAGTTCGAGCGCCGTGCCGATCAGGCGCCAGACCGAAATGCCCGAGGCGGACATC
>JAYSCC010000054.1:0-10630 GCA_041915065.1 Zavarzinia sp. | reverse complement strand
GAAGCGGCATCTGCCGCTCGGCAAGGATCAGATCGACCGGATCGACCACCATATCGCCACGATTCCGCTCGCGGCGGGCCGCTAAGAAAGACTATTCGGCCCGCTTCTTCAGGCGAACGCCCACACCGCCGCCATTCTCAGGGATGAATTCGACGCCGGCCGCTTCCAGCGTCGACTTGATCTTGAGCTTTGTTTCGATCGAAACCTTTGACGATCCAGTGCCACCCGTTTCGCATCGTTTGACGGTAGGCACGGAGATCCCCGCGAGCTCCGCCAAGCGGCCTTGAGAGAGCCCAAGCAAAGCACGGGCGGCACGAAGCTGCGCAGAGCCAACCAATTCCATTGATCCTTTTGGATCACTCATCTATGATCCAAAGGGATCAAATGAGTGGTTCTTTTCGTTTTAACGTATAGGCGGCCGGACGGAACGCAGCAACGCTCCGCCCGACCTGACCACACCCAGCTTATGTGGAGCTTGGATATGGCTAAGTCCAAGAGTAGCACGAGTCTGCCCGGCGTGACCCGGCGGGTGGTCGTCGCAGGCCTGATGGCCAGCACATCTCGTGTCAAGAGCGCCGTCCGCCTCCCTATCCCCTCTGTTCAGAGGGGTTGGCAAGAGTGGTCCGCAGCCAACCGCAGACTGAACAGCATGATCCGCCACTGGCAGGCATTGGAAACCCGGCTGGCCCGAACCATCGGCATGCCGCCACCCGGCCCTTCCGATCACCGTGACCGTTGGGAAGCCGAAGCGGAGTCCTGCGGCATGCTGGACCTCGAAGAGGCGATTGAGGCCGGCCATGCGGAGGTCGAGCGCCTGGTCGAGCGGGCGCTTCGCCTGCCGGCGGCAGATCTCGGCGAGGTCGCCCTCAAGCTGCGCCTGCTGGCGGCCGCCGGCCAGGCCAGGGACGACGACCGGGAATTCCCCTGGCCGCAGATCCGCAAGATCATCGCCGATCTATCGCGTCTCGGGATCGGCACCTGACCGATCCCGAGACGCCTCGCCCTCAGACCGCCGCCCGGGCCTCGACCTCGGCCATCGGCGCCGGGATCCAGCCGGCGGCGCCGGCACGCTCCAGGCCACAGGCAGCGCGGAGCAGCAGCGCCTCCTCGAAAGGCCGGGCGACCAATTGCAGGCCGATCGGCAGGCCCGTCGGATGTCGACCACAGGGGATCGAAAGCGCCGGATTGCCGGTCATGTTGAACACGCAGGTATAGCGGGTCAGGGCATCGCCCACCGGCTCGACCCGCCTGCCGATAGTGACCATGCGGGTGCCGCGCTTGGGTGCCACGATCGGCACCGTCGGCGTCAGCAACAAGTCGACGCCGTTGAACAGGCCCGCCAGTTCGCGGCGCTTCATCTCCATCAGCCGACGGGCCCTCACATAGTGCTCGCCGAGGATGAACTGGCCCTGAGCCAGCCCCTCCCTGATATCCTCGCCATAGAGATCGGCCGAGGTTTCGAGACGCGGCCCGTGCCAGGACAGAGCTTCGACCAGTTGCAGGGCCAGGGAGGCGGGACGGACATGGGCCATGTCGGGGCCAGCCACATCGATCACCCGGGCACCCAGGTCGCGGCAGGCATCGATGGCCTGTTCCACCGACGAGAGGACTGCCCGATCGATCGCCGTCGCGAAGAAATCACGGGGCACGCCGATGCGAAGTCCGGCCAGGCCCCCGTCCAGCAGCGCGGGATAATCAGGCACCGGCTGGTGGCCGCACGCCGGGTCACGCGGATCAGGGCCGGCCAATGTGGCCAGGACCAGGGCGATGTCTTCGATCGTTCTCGCCAGGATGCCCACGTGATCCAGCGACCAGCAGAACGGCAGCATGCCGTGGGTGCTGATGCGCCCCAGGGTCGGCTTGAGGCCGATCACCCCGCTGAGCGCCGCAGGCACGCGGATGGAGCCGCCCGTGTCGGTGCCGAGAGCGAAGCTCGCCATGCCGAGGGCGACCGCGACCGCCGAACCGCTGCTCGACCCGCCGGCGAGACGGGTCGGATCGAAGGGATTGGCGGCGGTGCCGAAGGCGCCATTCTCGCCCGTGATGCCATAGCAGAACTCATGCATATTGGCCTTGCCGAGGAGGACGGCGCCAGCCGCCTCCAGCCGCCCGATCACGGCGGCATCCTCTACCGGCACGTGATCAGCCAGTACGCGGGAGCCCGCCGTGGTGCGCAGGCCCCTGGTGTTGAAACTGTCCTTGGCGGCATAGGGAATGCCGGCCAGGGGCCCGTCGAGCCCGGCGTAGTCGATCAGGTTCGCCGCCTGCAGAGCACCGGTCCGGTCCACGGTGATGAAGGCCCGCGAGGCCAGGTCCAGGGCCTCGATCCGGTCGAGGGCGGCTTGGGCCAGGGTGCGGGCAGTGAGGCCACCCGCGGCGATCCGTCGGCGCAATTGGGCGATCGGCTGGAACATCAGGTCACGCATGGTTCAGGCCCTCGTGCTGGAAAGGCTCGACCCCGAGGGCGGGACATCACCCAGGTCCGCTTCGGCGAGGTGCCGCAGACCGTCGAACAGGGCGGAGGCCCCGGTGATCACGCCCCGGCCCGAGCCCTCGGCCAGTCCCTTCAGATGATCCCCGCGCCAACGGCGGCCGGCGAGCAGGCGCAAGGCTTCGCTCAGGAATTTCTCGTTCAACGGCATACGGACCTCCCGTTCAGGACAGGGTGCGGCGGCGGATCACGGCGACGGCCGCCATCGACAGAGCAACAAGCAGGACCAGCAGCGTCGCCACCGCCAGGACCGCCGGGCTGAGTTGGTCGCGAACACCCGACCACATCTGGACCGGTACGGTGCGCTGATCGTAGCCGGCGAGGAACAGGGCGACCACGACCTCGTCGAAGGAGGTGATGAAGGCGAAGAGGGCACCGGACAGCACGCCGGGGGCGATCAGGGGCAGCATCACCTTGCGGAAGGCTTGCAGGGGCGGCGCTCCCAGGACCGCGGCGGCCCTGAGCAGCCTGCCGTCGAAGGTCGTCAGGTTCGCGCCCACGGTCACCACCACATAAGGCGCCGCCAAGGCGATATGGACGAGAATAATGCCGACGAAGCTCTGCGTCAGGCCGAGGCGGGCGAAGAACAGATAGCTGCCGGTACCGACGATGATGACGGGCACGATCAGCGGAGCCCCGATCAGGCCCGCCGCCAGGCGGCGCCAGGGCTCAGGCAGCCGGCGCAGGCCGAGTGCCGCAAGCGTGCCGAGCATAGTCGCCACTGGCGTTGCGATCGCCGCGACGATCAGGCTGTTGCGGAAGGCCAGCCGCCATTGTGCGCTCTCCAGGACCTCCCGGTACCAGCGGAGCGACCAGCCCTCGGGCTCCAGCCGGAGCATCGCCCCGGTGAAGGAGAAATAGGGCTCCGGGTTGAACGAGAGCGGGATGATGACCAGGATCGGCAGCATCAGGAACAGCGCGACCAGCACGCCGAAGCCCCCGAGCGCCAGACGAAGCCCGCCCCTCATGGTGCTACCCCGCGCAGCCGGGCGATACGCGACAGCGCCGCGAAGATCACCAGCACCAGCAAGAGGAGGAGACCGCCGAGCGCCGCCGCCAGCCCCCAGTTCAGGCTGCGCTGCATGTGGAAGGCGATCTGGTTGCTGATCAACTGGCCGGTCCGCCCGCCGACCAGCGCAGGCGTGACGTAGTAGCCGAGCGCCAGAATGAAGACGAGCGCGCTGCCGGCGGAAACCCCCGGCAGCGTGAGCGGCCAGTAGACCCGGCGAAAGACATGAAACGGCCGCGCGCCGAGGCTCGCCCCAGCCCGAACGTAAGTCGCAGGAATGCCCCGCATCACGCTGTAGAGCGGCAGCACGAAGAAGGGCAGCAGAACATGGACCATGGCCACCATGGTCCCGGTCATGTTGTAGACCAGCGCCAGCCGCTCCTGCTCCCCGATGACGCCGAGCGAGACGAGCAGATCGTTGATCACGCCCTTTCGCTGCAGCAGGACGATCCAGGCCGTGGTCCGCACCAGCAGCGACGTCCAGAAGGGCAGCACGACGACGAAGAGCAGCAAGCCGCGCAGCCTGGGCCCGGCGGACGCCATCAGATAGGCCAGGGGATAACCGAGCAACAGGCAACAAGCGGTGACCCCGAGAGCGACGAGGACCGTGCGCAGGAAGAGGGCGAGATAGAGCCGCCGCCCGTCGTCCTGCCAGGCGATATCTCCGCTCTCGTCGCGCCTGAGGTCGAGCGCGTTCAGCACATGCACGGCGGTGAAAGGCCTGACCATCGCCGCCAGCCGACCCCAGAGGGTAGCGTCCTGCCAGCGCGGAGCGATTGCGCCGAGGTTCCGATCGCCTCGCCGCAAGCTCTCCATCGTCATGGAGAACAGGGATTGCAGGTCGTCGCTCTCGCGGTTCAACCGCAGGGACAAGGCCGGCCAGCGCCCCGCCTCGTCCGCCTCGAGCAGATCACCGATCAAGGCATCGGAAGCGGCCGCAGGCGGTGCGCCCTCGCGGTTCCAGGCGGCGAGCACCTGGCTTGTGCGTGGCAGCAGGCCTGCCCATTCGGTGTCGTAGATCCCGCGCCACAACATCGACACGATGGGCACGATGAAGACCACCGCAATGAAGGCGAGCAAGGGAGCGACCAGCCCCCAGGCCCTGAGGCGGCCACGCCGTGTCGTCATTGCGACAGCCACGCGGCATAGCGTTCGTTGATCGCGTCGCCGTGTTCCGTCCACCACTTGGCATCGAAGGGCAGCGCACCGTCGATATTGGCGGGCGCCGTCGGCAGCGTCGCCGCGATCGCCGGATCGACCGCGACCGCAGCGGAACGGCGCACGGGTCCATAGGCGATGTAACGTGGCTGTTCCGAGAGCGGGCCGGTCGCCGTCGCGAATTTCACGAATTCCAGTGCGGTCGCCTTGTGCGGCGTGCCGGCGACGATCGCGTAATAGTCGGCATTCCAGATCTGACGATCCCAGATGATCCGCAGGGGCTTCCGGTCTTCGCTGATCGCTCCCTGGACCCGCCCGTTCCAGGCAGTCGACATCGCCACCTCGCCGTCGGCGAGCAACTGGATCAGTTGCGCACCGGTCTCCCAGAACACGGCCTGGTCCTTGATCGTATCCAGCTTGGCGAAGGCCCGATCCAGTCCCTCGGGCGTCGCCAATGTGCGATAGACGTCGGCGGGGTCTACGCCGTCGGCCATCAGCGCCCATTCGAGCACCGCATTCGGCCGCTTGGACAGGCCGCGCTTACCGGGAAATCGCTTCAGATCAAAGAAGTCGGTCATCTTCGCCGGTTTGTCGCCGGTGAAGGCGGTCTCGTTCACGGCGATGACATTGGACCAGACGATCGTTCCAACGCCGCAGGGGTGCAGCGCCCCCGGCAGGAAATCCTTGGCCGCCGGCGTTCCGTCGGCGCCAGGCGGCAGAATGGCGGGATCGATCTTCTCGAACAGCCCGTCGGCGCAACCGCGATCGAGGTCCTGCATTTCGACATCGACCACGTCCCAGCTCACCGTGCCGGAGCGCACCTGGGCCATCAGTTCTGCAAGACCGCCGTTGTAGTCGACGGACTTGACCGCGATCCCCGTCGCCTTCGCAAACGGCCCGTACTGGGTCTTGTCCTGGCTCACCGTATATTGCCCGCCGAACGAAGCGACCGTCAGCGACTCCGCCGCTGCGGCCGGGCAGATCGTCGCCGGCAACAGCAACAGCGAGGCGAATGCACCGAGACGTGTTACAGACATGACCGGCCTCCTTCGAAATACGGAACGACGTGTGGACCTGGATCAAACCTCCGGAAACACCCTGGCATCGGCGGTTCGCCAGCCGAGCAGGATCGGCTCGCCCGGCGCCGGAATACGGTCCTCGAAGCCGTTCTGAAGCTTCCAGACGATTTCCCCGATCCCCTGGGCAAGGCAGCGCAAGCGCAGCGCATCCCCGAAGAACGTCGTGTCGGTGACGACCGCCTCGATCGCATTGTCGAGGTCTTGTGCGCTCCGAACCCGGCGCACGCGCTCCGGCCGGATCGACAGGCTTGCGGCTTGCCCCACATGCTCGATGCCGACCGGCGTCGCCGCGACCAGCGCGCCGGACCGGAGGCGAAAACTGCAGCAACCGGGAGCAATGGCGACCACTTCGCCCGGCAGCCGATTGTTCTCGCCAATGAAGGACGCGACGAAGGCGGTCTCGGGCGCTTCGTAGAGCTGCCGGGGCGGCGCCAGTTGAGCGATCCGGCCGTGGTCGAAGACGGCGATCCGGTCGGACATGGTCAGGGCCTCGCCCTGATCATGGGTCACATAGATCACCGTCGGCCGCAGGTCGCGGTGCAGCCGGCGGATCTCCTCCTGCATCTGCTCCCGCAACTGCTTGTCGAGCGCCCCCAGCGGTTCGTCCATCAGCACGAGCTCGGGCTGGTAGACCAAGGCCCGGGCGAGCGCGATCCGCTGTTGCTGCCCGCCCGACAGCTCAGCGGGTTTCCTGTGCCCGAGCGCCGGCAGGCAGACGAGATCGAGCGCCCAGCGTACGCGCTCCTCGATTTCTGCCTTCGGCCGGTGCCGCGCCACCAGAGGAAAGGCCAGGTTCTCGGCGATCGTCAGATGTGGGAACAGAGCGTAGTGCTGGAACACCATGCCGATGTCGCGGCGATGGGGCGGCAACCGGGAGATGTCCTCGCCGTGAGCGATGATGGTGCCGGACGTCGGCTGCTCGAATCCCGCCAGCATCATCAGAATGCTCGTCTTGCCCGAACCCGAGGGGCCAAGAATGGTCAGGAACTCCCCGTGGTTCACGGCGAGGTTCAGGTTTTTCACCACCGCGGTCCGGCCATCGTAACTCTTGGAGACCTGTTGGAAGACGACGGCAGGGGCGGCCTCCGAAACCGGCGGGGCGATCTCCACGGCCTGGTCCTCGTCCACCATCCCGCCGCCCTCCATCGTCGTCAGCCCTGCTGCCCGAGCATGAAGCTCGTGATGCGGTTGAGCGTCCGTGCGATGTGATTGCGGCGGATGAAGCCGACGGCCCGGATATCGCCCGCTTCCAGGGAGGCGATGATCTCCGCGATTTCCTCGGCCTGGGCTGCCACTTCCGCACGCCAGTCCAGCTCCGGCAGGATCTGCAGGAAGGCCCGGATCGTCTTGTAGTAGAGGGCTTCCGTCACGCGCCGATATTCGCCGTTGCCCGACAGGGCGAGCAATTCGTCCTGCAGCCGATGGCTCACCTGGCCGAGGGCGATGACGTCCCGCCGTCCGTCGAGTGCCCGGCATTCGGCGGCCATCTCCCGTGCCGCAGCCAGCACCGGTCCTGCGTCGGCAACCGGGCTCATGTCGCCAAGGAACTCGGCGAGTTTCATACGCAGGGCGTAGGCGTCACGCAGGGCCTTCAGATCGACCGCCGTCACGATCGAGCCGACGCTCGGCGTCGTCTCGACCAGCCCTTCACCCTCGAGGGTCTGCAGCACCCTGCGGATCGGCGTGCGGGAAACGCCGAATTCCTGCGCCAGTTCCGTCTCGCTCAAGGCGGAACCGGGAGGGTAGGTCAGGAGGCAGATCCGCTCCCGCAGCACACGATGGATCGCCACGAAACGCTCTCGCGGCGTCTGGACTCTGCTCTGGCTGACGACTTCCGGCATGGAGGCTCCTCGTGACGGCGAACAACCAATACACACTAAAATATGTATCGTCAACATGTCGGATACGTCCGATCATGACCGGTATACCGGATCGAGGGCCACACTCGCCGATAGCAGCCCCACGGCACGCACATTCTGGAATGTAAATTGTCCCGGAGGCCAGGGAGAGGCGAAACTTCAGTCCGCCGGCATTTCTTCCCCTCCCGCGCCGACGGTCGAGGCAAGCGGAACGATACTCCGCAGGTCTCGGCGGTCGCCGCCATGACAAGGACGAACGCCATGCCGGCCGCGCCCCTCGACAACGACCGCGTCAACGCGGCAAAACACGACTTCAGCCGCACCTATAACCGCCGCTGGCCCCGCGCCTATTACCAGGCGCATCTCGCCCTCGACTATCAGATCCCGGAACGGGCACGCCCGGTTTTCCAGGAAGTCTTCGCCGCCTGCCGCCGCGCCAAGAACAAGGCGAGGCTCACCGTGGTCGACATCGGCTGTTCCTACGGCGTCAACGCAGCACTGCTCAAATATCAGCTTTCACTGGACGACCTCTACACCGCCTATACCGGCCGCAAGGCGCGCCTGGCGACCAAGGACATCGACGAGCATCGATCCTTCTTCGCGGCGCAGGTGCCACGGGAAGACATCGAAATCATCGGCATCGACCCTGCGGGCCGCGCCGTCGACTACGCCCTCGCCGCCGGCTTGCTCGATCATGGGATCGCCGTGAACCTCGAAAATGCCGACCTGACCGAGGGCGCCGCGGCACGTCTCAGATCCGCCGATATCTTCATCAGTTGCGGATGCATCGGCTACGCCACGGCAGCGACGATGTTCCGCGCCTGCGCACCCGCCGCCGCCAATCGCCCTTGGGTCGCGAGCTTCGTCATGCATCCGTTCTCGTTTCAGGAGATATCCGAAGCCCTGGCGACGCTCGGGCTAAGCACGGAAGAACTGGCGCACTACACCGCACGTCAGCGCCGCTTCTCATCTCGATCTGAACGACAAGCCTTGCTTCGGGCTATGCGCGAGTCCAGCCTCGCTGACGACGTGGACCGCGCGACCGGATATATACGATCGCGCTTCTTCCTTTCGGTGCCAAGCTGACGGCGATTGGCCGCCCCGAATTGCCACCGCAGAGGCTGGTCCGGTCGACTCGTTGTGACCAAAACCGTTGCAGGGTGAGATGGCAACTGTAGGGGACGACATATCCTCTCGATCGCCATATGCAGCGGCGACCGGACCGACAAGCCTACCGCTACTGGAGTTTGGCCGAGGCGATGTCGGCGGCCTCGCCTTCGCCGCCTTCGGCACCGTCGGCGCCCAGGGAGTAGAGGCGGTAACCCTTGTCGCCGGCGGGCCGCTTGTAGACGTAAGGGTGGGTCCAGGGATCGATCACGCCGTCGGCGCGGGAGAGATAGGGGCCGTTCCAGATCCGGGCGTCGGCCGGCTTCTCGATCAGGACCTTCAGGCCCTGGGCTTCACCCGGATAGTCGCCGAGGTCGAGGCGGTAGAGGTCGAGTGCCGCATCGAGCTGGGCGAGCTGGATCTGGGCCGTCTTGACCTTGGAACCTTCGAGATAGCCGACCACCCGGGGCACCGCGATCGCGACGATGAGCCCCAGGATCGCCAGCACGACCAGGAGTTCGATCAGCGTGTAACCGGCCTCGCCACCCTGGCGAAGGCGCATTCTTTGCCGTTCCATCACAGATCCTCGATCGCGGTCCGCTCGACCTCGGCCCGGGAGGTGATCCCGGCGGCGACGAGGCGGAGGCCGCATTCATGCAGGGTTTCCATGCCCTCGGCCCGGGCGATCGCGGCGATCTCACTGGCGGTCGCATGGGCGACCACGGCGCGCCGCACCGCTTCGGTGACCGGCAGCAACTCGTAGATGGCGATCCGGCCGCGGTAGCCGGTATGGCCGCAGCCGCCGCAACCGGCGGCGGCGAAGCCCCCGTCTGCCGAGGGCCGCTTGCAGTGCGGGCACAATTGCCGGACCAGGCGCTGCGCCAACACACCGGTCACGGTCGAGGCGATCAGGTAACTCTCGACGCCCATGTCCAGCAGGCGGGTGACCGCCGCCGCCGCGCTGTTGGTGTGCAACGTGGCGAGCACCAGGTGGCCGGTGAGCGAGGCCTGGGTCGCGATCTGTGCCGTCTCGGCATCGCGGATCTCGCCGATCATGATCACGTTCGGCGCATAGCGCAGCACGGAGCGGAGCACGCGGGCGAAGCTCAGGCCGATCTCCGGCTTCACCTGGATCTGCGACAGGCCTTCGATCTTGTTCTCGACCGGATCCTCGACCGTGACGATGTTGCGCTCCGGCCCGTTCAGGTGCTTCAGCGCGGCATAGAGGGTGGTGGACTTGCCGCTGCCGGTCGGCCCGGTGACCAGAATGGTGCCGTTCGGCCGCTCGACCAAGTTGAGCAGGCGGTCCCGCACGACGCCCTCGAAGCCGAGGCTCGCGATATCCAGCGTCACCTGCTCGCGGTCGAGGATGCGGATCACGGCGGATTCGCCTGCGACCGTGGGCGTCACGGCGACGCGGAGGTCGATCTCGCGGCCGCGCACCACCATCTTCACGCTGCCGTCCTGGGGCAGGCGGCGTTCCGCGATGTCGAGGCCGGAGAGGATCTTGAGGCGAGAGACCACCGCAGCCGCGAGGTCGAGCGAGACCGAGTCGACCTCGGCCCAGACGCCGTCGATCCGCATGCGGATGCGCAGGCGCCGCTCCAGCGGCTGGACATGGATGTCGGACGCCCGGGCCTCGACGGCGCGGGAGACCAGGCCGTCGACCAGGCGGATCACCGGCGCGTCGCTCGCCCGCTCGCGGAGTTGCGCCAGGTCGAGTTCGGTGACGTCGCCGCCGAGGCCTTCCGCCTCCGCCACCGGCGGGGCGTAGAGGCGGGCCAGCGCCGCCTCGACATCGCTCGCCGTGGCGATCTCCGGCACCACCCGGCGGCCGGCGGCGACGCGGAGCCCGTCGGCCACCAGGCGGTCGAAGGGATCCACCAGGGCGACGGTCAGTTCTTCGTCGGTGACCGCGACCGGGACC
>JAYSCC010000053.1:0-10701 GCA_041915065.1 Zavarzinia sp. | reverse complement strand
GCATCGAAAGGTATATCGCACCATGACCCGCCAAGCCCTGGGCCAGCTCCTGCTTGCCTTCGCCCTGGTCCTTTCGGGCTGCAAGAGCCAGCCCCGGACGGAAGTGACCGGGGCGACCGTGGTCGGCGCCGCCGTGCCCCTGGCGCCGCCCGCCGCGACCGCGCCGCCGGCCCCGCGTCCGCCCCCGCCGCCGCTCCACCCCGGCAGCCGGGACGACGTGCCGGCAGCGACGCGGGCGGAAATCCTGCCGGG
This sequence comes from Zavarzinia sp., assembly GCA_041915065.1. Lineage (GTDB taxonomy): Bacteria > Pseudomonadota > Alphaproteobacteria > Zavarziniales > Zavarziniaceae > Zavarzinia. The sequence continues at coordinate 10,449 of JAYSCC010000053.1, read as the reverse complement.
TACCGGCCGCTTCATGGCACCGCCGCCGGTCCGGGAAGCGGCCAACGGCGATATCACCCTGAATTTCACCGAAGCCCCGGTGCGCGATGTCGCCAAGGCGGTGCTGGGCGACATGCTGGGCCTCGCCTATGTCGTGACGCCGGGTGTCGATGCTCGTCTCACCATCGCCACGGGGAGCCCGATCCGCCGCGAACAGGTGCTGCCGACCTTCGAGGCGGGGCTGCAATCGGCCGGTCTCGCCTTGCTGCGTGAAGGCGAGACCTATCGGATCGCACCGGCGGAAGCGGGCGCGGCGCGGGGCAGCGGCCTGATCGGCGCCGATGATCCCGGCACCGGGACGGAAGCGGTCACGCTCCGCTATGTCTCGGCTGCCGAGCTGAAGAAACTGCTCGACCGCATGGTGCCGGCCGGGACCGAGGTTTCGGCCGACGACGCGCGCAATATTCTCTTCGTTGCCGGCAATGCGGCCGGGCGGCGCACGGTGCGCGATCTCGCCACGCAATTCGACGTCGACTGGCTGCGCGGCGTCTCCTTCGCGCTGATCGTGCCGCAATGGACGGACGGCCGTGCCCTGGTCCAGCAATTGACCGAGGCGCTGAACGCCGAGGGCGTGCCCACGGCGGGCACCGTCCGCTTCGTGCCGATCGAGCAATTGAACGGCATCCTGGCGATCGCGACGCGCGCCGACTACCTCGAACGGGTGCGCCGCCTGGTCACCATGCTCGACCGCGAGGCCGAGGGAACGCGGCGCCGGCTCTTCGTCTATCGGGTGCAGAACGGGCGGGCGGCCGATCTCGCCAAGGTCCTGGCCGCGGCCTTCGGCGGCGACAAGCAGGCGTCGGGCAGCAACAGCAGCAGTGCCGGCAATGCCGGCCTCGCCACCGCCGGGGCTGCGGTGACCGCGGGCAGCCTGCCGGCGCCGCCGGTAATGCCGGCGATCGACGGCAGCGCGCCGCTCTCGGTCGATCTCGGCGATGCCGAAGGCTCGGTCGCGATCAGCGCTGACGAGACCTCGAATTCGATCGTCGTCCATGCCAAGCCCCAGCAATATGACATCGTCGCCGATGCCCTCCGCCGGCTCGACGTCCTGCCGCTTCAGGTGATGATCGAATCCGCGGTGACCGAGGTCACGCTGAATGACGAACTGCGTTTCGGCGTGCAGTGGTTCTTCCACACCGGCAACAGCAATTTCTCGCTGAGCGAGCTGACCAGCGGCGCGGTCGGCCAGACCTTCCCCGGCTTCTCCTACCTGCTGACCAACGGCAGCACGATTTCGGCGGCCTTGAACGCGCTCTCGGACATCACGTCGATCAACGTGGTTTCGGCACCCAAGCTGCTGGTCCTCAACAACCAGACCGCCTCGCTCCAAGTCGGCGACCAGGTCCCGGTCGCGACCCAGACGGCGCAGAGCGTCGACACCTCGGATTCCCGTGTGGTCAATTCGATCGAATATCGTGACACCGGCGTGATCCTGAAGATCACGCCCCGGGTGAACGACAGCGGTGTCGTCCTCCTCGACATCTCTCAAGAGGTCAGCAACGTGGTGAATACCACGACCTCCAAGCTGGACTCGCCGACCATCCAGCAGCGCAAAGTGGCCTCGTCGGTCGCGGTCGAGGACGGCCAGACCATCGCCCTCGGCGGGCTGATCACCGAAGACCGGGAAAACGGCAACACCGGCATTCCCGTGCTGAAGGACATTCCCCTGGTCGGCCGCCTGTTCGGCGCCACCAGCCGGAAGAAGAACCGGACCGAACTCCTGGTCCTGCTGACCCCGCGGGTGGTGCGGAACGCCGCTGATGCCAAGCGCATCACCGACGAATTGCGCGAGAAGATCCGCAGCGTGACGCCGCTGCCGGTGCAGGCCGAGACGCCGAAGTGAGAAGAGGCCAGCGCGGCTTCGCCCTGCCGGCGGCGATCGTCGCATTGGCGGTCTTCGCGCTGGTCGCCCTCACGGTGGTGGACGAGGGCAGGGGGCGCACCGCCCTGCTGGCGGGTCGCCTGGTGCAGGCGCGCCTGTCGGCGGCGGCCGATGCCGGCATCGCCCTGGCGATCGAAGGCGTGGCCCGGCCGGGCAATGCGCGCTGGCCGGTCGACGGCCGGCCCCACGGCGTCAATTTCGACGGCGTGGCCCTACAGATCGCGGTCGAGGACGAACGCGGCCGCCTGCCGCTCAATGCCATTGACGGGCGTCTGTTACGTGCCCTGCTCGGCGCCCTGGGCCTGCAAGGGGAGCGGCGGGAGGCCCTGGCGCGCATGATCGAGGCGGCACGCCAGCGGCCCTTCCGTACCCTGGAGGCCATGGCCGCGTTGCCCGGGATGGATGCCGGCCTGCTGGCCCGGCTCGGCCCCGTGCTCTCCTTTGTGCCGCGGGCCGATGCGGGGAGTGTGGATGCCCGTTACGCCGGACCCTTCGTGCGCGCCGTGCTGGATTGGGCGCCGGTGATGGAGCGGGTGCCGGACGGCTTTCCGGTACTGCTCGCCCGCCATCAGCAGGACCGCCCCACCGCCTGGGCGGCGGACGATGCGCTCGCGCAGAAGATCGTGCGGATCACCGTGACGGCGGGTCTCGGCGCCCGGGACCGGCTGATGCGCCTGGCCGTGGTCGAATTCACCGGCGATGCCGCGCGACCCTTCGTCGTGAGGGATTGGCGATGAGGTCAGGGGGCGGCGAAGATCCCGCGGCCGAACAGGGCGGCCGCCTTGGACGAGACGCGGGCGGCATAGGCGGCGGCTCGCGCGGGATCGCTCGGCGCGTGATAGCAGCCGACCCCTTGCCAGAAATCGCCGCCGCGCCGGCGGATGCAATCCGCCAGGATCCAGGTGCCGACCGAGACATTGGTGCACGGCCGGTCGAGCAGGGCGGTTTCGGCTGCAGCAGGATCGACGCCCCAGCCGGCGGCCAGGGTCGGCAGCCACAGGCTGTTCACCTGCATGGGGCCGAGGTCGCGGCTGCCGTCACCGTTCTCGTGCACCAGGCCGGGGCGCCCGCCTTCGGCTTCGATGATCGCCAGCACACCGGCGGAGGGCACGCCATAAAGGGCGGCCGCCTTCAGGGCGCAGGCCATGACCAGGGATGTGATTGCCATGACTTCCTTATGCCTCGTGGCAGATGACGGCTTGATGACGCTGGCAGGGCCCGCCCTGTGGCTGGTGCTGGCGACGGCGGCATTGGCCGGCTTGCTGGCCGGCAGTTTCGCGACCGTGGCGGTGGAACGTTGGCCGGCCCTGATCGAAGGCCGGCTGCCAGGGCAGGGGCTGTGGCGACCGCGTTCGCGTTGCCCCTCCTGCGGGGCGCCGATCGCGGCTCGGCGGGCGCTGCCGCTCTTGGGCTTCCTTGCGCTGCGCGGGCGGGCGGCTTGTTGCGGGGTGCCGATCCCGCGCGTCTATCCGCTGCTCGAAGCGGGCGGTGCGCTGGCGTTGCTGGCGACGGCGGCACTGGCGCCGCCGGCACTCGACCGGATCGCGCTGCTCTGCGTCGCCGCGGCGCTGCTCTATCTGGCGGCGGCGGTCGATTGGTTCGGGGGCTATCTGCCCGATGCGCTGACGCTCGGCCTGCTCTGGCTCGGCCTCGGGGCGGCGGCGCTCGACGGCTGTGCACCTGGCGCGATCGGCGCGGACGAGGCGGTGCTGGGTGCCGCCTTCGGTTACCTTCTGATGGCTGGCACGGCGGTCGTAGCCGAGGCCGCGCTCGGGCGAGAGGCGCTGGCCCGGGGCGACTGGAAGCTGGTCGCGGCGATCGGTGCCTGGGGCGGCGCCGGTGCGGTCGCCCAGGTGCTGTTCTTTGGCGCCCTCGCGGCGCTCGCCCTGGCGCCTTTCGCGCACCGATTCGCCCTGGATGGGACGGCAGGGCGGCCACGCGGTATTCCGTTAGGGCCGGGCCTCGCCCTGGCGGCGCTGCCTGTGCTGGCGCTGGGGGCCGGAGCCCCCCTGCTTCCCTTCTGAGACGCGGCGTGGCGCAAAAGAACCAATGTTCAGCGCGTTTTCGGCGGCATTTCCGGTCCCTTGTCATCGCCGGGCAACACCACTGACACAAATGTCGGCAATTCTCCCCGCAATGGAGAGGTGACCGTTCCCGAGGGCACCGCGGCAGGACCGCGGGCGGGGCGATCTTTTGTTGCGGAGGGCTTGGCATGACGGACGAGAGCAGGCGTGGTTTCCTGAAGTCGGCGGCGGCGCTGGTCGGCACCACGGCGGCGGCGACGGTGTTTCCGGCCTCGATCGAACGGGCGCTGGCGATCCAGGCGAACAACGCCACCCGTTCCATCAAGGACGTCGAGCATGTGGTGATCCTGATGCAGGAGAACCGGGCCTTCGACCATTACTTCGGCACCTTCGCCGGGGTGCGCGGCTTCGGCGACCGTTTCACTATCCCGCTGCCCAACGGCCGCACTGTATTCCAGCAATGGAATGGGTCGCGTATCGTGATGCCCTATCACCTCGACCAGACCGCCGGCAATGCCCAGCGGGTCGACGGCACGCCGCACAGTTGGGGCAATGCTCAGGACGCCTGGGGCCTCGGCCGGATGACCGATTGGCCCGCGGCCAAGACCGACCGCTCGATGGGCTATTACAAGAAGGCCGAGGTCGAATTCCAGTTCGCGCTGGCCAATGCTTTCACGCTGTGCGACGGCTATCACTGTGGCACCCAGACCGGCACCAATACCAACCGGCTGGTCCATTGGACCGGCACCAACGGGCCGACCGGGGCCGGCGTCGCCGTCGTCAACAACGAGTGGGATGGCCTGGACGACAAAGCGAACGGCTATACCTGGGGCACCTATCCCGAACGGCTGCAGGCCGCGGGCGTGACCTGGAAGGTCTATCAGAACCTGCCCAACAATTTCACCGACAACCCGCTGGCCGGCTTTCGCCAATATCGCGCGGCGAGCCAAAAGGTCGGCAATTTCGCCAGCGGTTTTCCCTATATCCCCTATATCGCCTCGATCCACGACAAGAAGGCGCCGCTCTACAAGGGCGTCGCCAATACCATGCCGCTGGCCGGGCTGCTGGCCGAATTCAAGGCCGATGTGAAGGCAGGCAAGCTGCCCCAGGTCTCTTGGATCATCGCCCCCGATACCTACAGTGAGCACCCGGGACCGTCGAGCCCGGTGCAGGGTGCCTGGTACATCCAGGAGACCCTGAATGCCCTGACCGCCGTGGCGGATGTCTGGTCCAAGACCGTGCTCATCGTCAATTTCGACGAGAACGACGGCTTCTTCGACCATGTGCCGCCGCCCGCCGTGCCGGTGCGGAACAACGACGGCAGCCTCGAAGGCGCCACCACCATGCGGCCGGCCGATCTCTCTTACGAATATTTCACCCATACGGCGCCTCCGGGCACCAGCGGTCAGCCGAGTCCGGACGGCAGGCCCTATGGCCCCGGCCCGCGCGTGCCCTGCTATGTCGTCTCGCCCTGGAGCAAGGGCGGTTGGGTCAATTCCCAGATCTTCGACCACACTTCGGTGCTGCGCTTCCTCGAAGCGCGTTTCGACGTGAAGGAGCCGAACATCAGCGCCTATCGCCGCGCTGTCTCCGGTGACATGACCAGTTGCTTCGATTTCGTCAATCCGAACGCCACGGTGCCGAGCCTGCCCAGCCGCAGCCGCGTCTCGGCCGATTGGATCCGCCTCCAGCAGGATATGAAGGCCCAGATCCCGACCCCGGCTGAGGCCGATCAGACGGCGCCCGAACAGGACGTGGGCATCCGCCCGTCCCGTGCCTTGCCCTATATGCTCTATGCCGATGCCGCGGTGGCGAGCGGGGCGATCGCGCTCTCCTTCGTCAACAAGGGCAAGGTTGGCGCGGTGTTCCACGTCTACGACAAGCTGCACCTCGATCGGGTGCCGCGCCGCTACATGGTCGAGGCGGGTAAGAGCCTGTCGGCCACCATCAAACCCGATGCGGGCCAGACCCGCTACGATTTCTGGGTGCTCGGCCCGAACGGCTTCCATCGTCACTTCCGGGGCGACTTCAATCTGCCGGGCGGTACCGCCCAGGCCCGGCCCGAAGTGGCGATGGGCTATGACGCCGCGGGCCAGAAGGTCACGCTCAGCCTGACCAACACGGGCAAGACCGCGATCGCCCTGAATGTCGCGGCCAGTGCCTATGAGAGCTATGCCGAAACCCGGACGCTGGCGGCCGGCGGCACCGCCACCATCACGCGCAGCGTGGCAGCCGCGGGTAATTGGTACGATTACACCGTCTCGGCCGTCTCCGGTGACGGCTTCACCCGCCGTTATGCCGGGCGCATGGAGACGGGCAAGGACAGCGTTTCCGATCCGGCCCGGGTGCTGGCCGTGCTGGCGTCCGCCGGCTGACAGACGAGGGCTCGAGCATGACCGATACGAACCGTCGTAATTTCCTGAAGTCCGGCGCTGCGGCCGCCGGCGTGGCCGCGGCCTCGACCGCCTTTCCGCCCTCGATCCGCCAGGCCCTGGCGATCCAGGCGAACAATGCCACGCGCTCGATCAAGGACGTCGAGCATGTGGTGATCCTGATGCAGGAAAACCGCGCCTTCGACCACTACTTCGGCACCTACGCCGGGGTGCGGGGGTTCGGCGACCGCTTCACTATTCCGCTGCCGGGCGGCCTTTCCGTCTATCAGCAGACCAACGGCACCCGCATCGTCATGCCCTATCACCTGGATGCAAAGGCGGGCAATGCGCAGCGCGTGCAGTCGGTGCCGCATACCTGGCCCGATGCCCACCAGGCCTGGGACAATGGCCGCATGACCGCCTGGCCGACCTACAAGAAGGACCGGTCGATGGGCTACTACACCGAGGCGGAGCTGGACTTCCACTTCGCCTTGGCGCGGGCCTTCACGCTCTGCGACGCCTACCATGCGGCGATCCACGCCGGCACCAACCCGAACCGCCTGTTCCATTGGACCGGCACCAACGGGCCGACCGGCTCCGGTGTCGCCATCGTGGTGAACGAATGGGACAGTCTCGGCAGCTCCAAGCAGGGCCATGCTTGGACCACCTATGCCGAGCGCCTGCAGGCGGCGGGGGTGAGCTGGAAGGTCTATCAGAACCTGCCGGACAATTTCACCGACAACCCGCTGGCCGGCTTCAAGACCTTCCGCGCGGCTTCCGAGGCGGTCGGCAATATCGGCGCGCTCGGCGGTTTTCCGTTCATTCCCTATAAGGAGAGCCAGGACGCCAAGTCACCGCTCTACAAAGGGGTCGGCAACACCATGCCCAAGGGCGGCATGCTGCAGGAATTCGCCGACGACGTGAGCACCGGCAAGCTGCCCCAGGTGACCTGGATCGTGGCGCCCACCTTCTATTCCGAACATCCGGCGGTGTCGGCGCCGGTGCAGGGCGGCTGGTACGTGCAGCAGACGCTGGCGGCCCTGACCGCCAATCCCGACGTCTGGTCCAAGACGGCGCTGATCGTCAATTTCGACGAGAACGACGGCTTCTTCGACCACGTGCCGCCGCCGACCGCCTATTCGCGCAATGCCGATGGCACGGCGGCCGGCGGTTCCACCATGGCCGCCGATCTGCTGGCGCCCGAGTATTTCAACCATCCGGCGCCGACGGGCACGTCGAGCCAGCCGACACCGGACGGCCAGCCCTATGGCCCCGGCCCGCGCGTGCCCTGCTGGGTCGTCTCGCCCTGGAGCAAGGGCGGTTATGTCAATTCCGAAGTCTTCGACCATACCTCGGTGCTGCGCTTCCTCGAGGCACGCTTCGGTGTGAAGGAACCGAATATCAGCGCCTACCGGCGGGCGATCTGCGGCGATCTCACCTCCTGCTTCGATTTCGTCAACCCCAATGCCGGGGTGCCGAGCCTGCCGAGCCGGACCCGGACCAAGGCGGATACCATCCGCATTGCTCAGGAATTGAGCCCGGCGGTGAAGGTCCCCGACGCTTCGGCCCAGAGCGCGCCGCAGCAGGAAGTCGGCATCCGGCCATCCCGGGCGCTGCCCTATGCGTTACTGGTCGACGCCACTGTGTCGGCGTCGTCGGTCAGCCTCTCCCTTGCTAGCAAGGGTAAGTTGGGCACCGTATTCCATGTCTATGACAAGCTGCATCTCGACCGCGTGCCGCGGCGTTACATGGTCGAGGCGGGCAAAAGCATGCGAGCCACCTGGACGCCCGATGCGGGTCAGAAATCCTATGATCTCTGGCTTCTCGGGCCGAATGGCTTCCACCGCCATTTCAAGGGCGATTTCGACTTGCCGGGCGGTCCGTTGCAGCCTCGCCCCGAGGTCGCCTGCTTCTATGACACGGTGGCGCAGACCGTCACCTTCAGTCTCATCAACAACGGCAAGACGGCTGTAATACTATCGATTACGGCAAACGCCTATGAGCGCTTCAGCCAGACCAAGACGATCGCGGCCGGTACCCACTTCTCGATCACCCGCTCGGTCAAGGGCTGGGGCAACTGGTACGATTACACGGTGGCGCTGGGCGACGGCACGAGCTTCAGCCGCCGCCTCGCCGGCCGGATGGAGACGGGACGCGACAGCATCTCCGATCCGGCCGAGGTGATGAAGGAAATCGCCGGCACCTGACGGTGCCCCCCTCCAAATAGGGGGGCCGGTCGAGATCGGCGGGCGGGGCGCCCCGCGTTGACGCGGGCCGCCGCCTGCGGCTCAAATGGCGGGCCGCGACGGCGCGAGGAGCGACCATGACCGACCAGCCCCTGATCACCCTGCCCCTGATCACCCTGAACGACGGCAACCATATCCCGCAGCTCGGCCTGGGCGTCTGGCGCACGCCGGAGGAGGATGCGGCGGCGGTGGTGCGCCATGCGCTCGTCACCGGCTACCGTCACGTCGATACTGCCGCGATCTATGGCAACGAGCGCGGCGTGGGCGAGGGGATCCGCTCATCGGGCGTGGCGCGCGAGGAAATCTTCGTCACCACCAAGCTGTGGAACGACAAGCAGGGCTATGAGGCGACGCTCTCTGCCTGCGAGCGGAGCTTGGCGCGCCTCGGTCTCGATTATGTCGATCTCTATCTGATTCACTGGCCGGCGCCGGCCAAGGGGCTCTATGTCGAGACTTGGCGGGCGCTGGTGCGCCTGCGGGCCGACGGCAAGGTCCGCTCGATCGGCGTTTCCAACTTCATGCCGGAAAATATCAGCCGCATCGTCGACGACAGCGGCGTAGTGCCGGTGCTGAACCAGGTCGAACTGCATCCCCGCTTCTCGCAGAAGGAATTGCAGGCGTTCCACGATTCGCTCGGCATCGCCACCGAGGCGTGGAGCCCGCTCGGCCAGGGCACGCTGCTCGACGATCCGGTGATCGGTGAAATCGCGGCGCGGCACGGGCGGACCCCGGCCCAGGTGATTCTGCGCTGGCACCTCGACAGCGGGCGCATCGCCATCCCGAAATCGGTGACGCCGAGCCGGATCGAGCAGAATTTCGCCGTCTTCGACTTCACGCTCGGTGAGGACGACCGGGCGGCGATCGATGCCCTGGATGCCGAGGACGGCCGCATCGGCCCCGATCCTCTGACCGCGAATTTCTGAGCGGAGCCGAGCCCTTGCCCTCCGTGCTGTTCGTCTGCCTCGGCAACATCTGCCGCTCGCCCATGGCGGAAGGGGCTTTGCGCCACCAGGCGCATCGGGCCGGAGTCGCGCTCACGGTCGATTCGGCCGGGACCGGTGGCTGGCATATCGGCGAGCCGCCGGACCGGAGAGCCCAGAAAGTGGCGCGCCGGCATGGCGTCGAAATCGGCGATCTCCGCGCGCGCCAGGTGACGCAGGAGGATTTTCGCCTGTTCGATCATGTCGTCGCCCTCGACCACGGCAATCTGGCGGCGCTCGAGGCGCGCCGGCCGGTCGATGCCACGGCGGTGCTCACGCTCCTGCTCGACCATGTGCCGGGGCGGGAAGGGCAGGCGGTGGCCGATCCCTATTACGGCGATCTTGCCGCCTTCGAGCGGACCTGGGCCGAAGTCACTGCCGGGGCCGAGGGCCTGCTCCGCCTATTCGGGGCGGAGCCCGGCGCGGTTCGAGACGAAGCGCGCCAGCGCCGGCCCTAGTGCCAGCACGACCAGAAAGCGCGCCATCTGCATCGCCATCACGAAGGGCGCGTCGACATGGGCCGAGGCGGCGATGATGGCGACCGTGTCGGCCCCGCCCGGGCTCATGGCCAGATAGGCGGTGAGCGGATCGACCCCGGCGGCCAGTATCAAGACCCCCGCAAAGCCGCCGCAGATCGCCATCAGTGACAGGATCGACAGAAGCACGCGTGGCAGCACGCGCAGCGCGTGGCCGAGAATTTCCCGGGTGAAGGAAAGCCCGATGCCCCAGCCGACCACAGCATAGGAAAGAGCGAGCAACAGGGGCGGGATCGCGATCGTCATCACGCCGAGCCCCTGGAGCAGGGCACCCGCCACCATGGGCAGCAGGAAGGGGCCGCCGGGCATGCGCAGGCGCTGGCCCGCGACGGCACCGGCGACGATGAGCGCCAGGGTCGGTACCAGGGTC
>JAYSCC010000052.1:0-10881 GCA_041915065.1 Zavarzinia sp. | reverse complement strand
GCCGCAATGTTCCGCCGTCATCAGGAGCCCGCGGCCGAGGCGGAGCGCCGCCGCCTCGTCGCCCCAGGCGAGATGGGCGGCGGCGGCCATCATCGTCTGGCGCGCGGTGAGGAAGAGGCGCCCGCGCCGGCGCAACTCGTCGGCTAGGGGACCTGCTGCGTCCGCGACCTGCTGCCAGTCGCATTCTGCGGCGGCGGCATCGACCGTGGCGATCGCGGCGGCGAGGCCGATCTCGGCCAGCGTGCCGGTGGCGCCGGCATGGCGCGCCGCCATTCGGCGCAGGCGGCGCAGCGCTTCCCGCATCGCCGTCATGCCGGCGCCTCGGCGGCCCAGCAGGCGGACGCGCTCGGCCAGGCTCCAGGCCGCCAGGCGGTCCCAGCCTTCGTCCTGGGCGAGGCGCTCCATCTCGTCGAGGGTAGCGAGCGCCCGCTCGCGGTCGCCGTGCAGGGCATGGAGCCGCGCCCTGGTGCGGAGCGCGTGGAGGGCGACGTCCGGCCCCGCCGTGCTGTCGCCGGATTCGGCGAAGAGGTCGAGATCGTCTTCCGCCGTCTCGAGGTCGTTCAGCTGGTAGTCGGCCTCGGCCCGATAGGCGGCGAGATGGCCGGCCGAATATTCGGCCAGCTGTTCTTCGCGGGCGAGGTCGTGGAGCGAGCGCGAGAGCATGTCGCGCGCCTGCACGAAATCGCCCTGGACCAGGAAACTATGGCCGCCCACGCCTTCGAGCCAGGGACGGGAGCGAGCACCGTGGCGGCGGCGCAGGGCTGCCTGGCAATCGGCGGCGAGGTCGCGCGCCCGCTCGTGCTGGCCGGCACCGATCAGCGCCATGCCGCCGACCGCGCCCAGCATCAGGAGGCCGAAACCGTCGACGGCCGGCGGGGCGTCCAGCACCGGGGTGAGCAGGGCCATGGCGGCGGCGGTATCGTCGCGCATCACGTGGTCGAGGGCGCGGAGCAGGCGAAGTTCGAAGTCGACTTCTGCCTTTGCTGCGGCGGGGTGGGCCTCGATCGTCGCGATGGTGGCGGCGACGTCGCCGTGCCGGCGCGCGCTGACCTCGGACCAGCCGATTGAGAGGAGGACGTCGATCCGCTCGGTCCGCGCCGCCGCCGGCAGGTCGGCGGCCCAGCGCAGCAGGGGCAGGAACTGCCCGGCATAGAGCAGGGGCCGTGCCGCCCCGCCGATCAGGGCGGCCATGCGCGAAGTGTCGCCGGCATGGCGAGCGTGGCGAAGCGCCTCGGTGGTCAGGCCTTGGGCCTCGAACCACAGGCTGGCGCGGCGGTTGATCGCGGCCAGATCCCCGGCGGGCAGGGCGCGCAGGCGCTGGCGCAGGAAGGCGGCGAAGATCCGGTGGAAGCGGAACCAGGGCAGGGCTTCGCCGCTGTCGATCGGCACGACGAAGGATTGCTGGGCCGCCAGGGCCTCGACCAGGGCCGAAGCCTCGGTGCCGCCGCAGATCGCATCGCAGAGCGCCGGCGTGAAGCGGCGGCAGGCCGAGAGGCGTACCAGGACCGCGATCTGCTCGGGTTCCAACACGCTGCCGAAGGCGTCGGCGACCACGCCGGTCATGCCGTCGTCCCCGGCGGGGGCGGCGAGGCCGCGCAGGTGGTGCAGCACGCTGTCGGTCTCGCGCCCCTTGCGGAGCGCCAGGGCGGCGAGCTGGGTGCCGGCGACCCAGCCTTCGGTCAATCCATACAGGCGCCGGGCCTGGCTGGCGCTCAGCCGGCCGACGCCGAGTGTGTCGAGGAATGCCGCCTGTTCCTCGACCGAGAGGCGGAGTTCGTCGAAGCTGACGTCAGTCACCTGGTCGCGGCTGCGCAACAGGCCGAGGTCGAGGGGTGGTGCCGTGCGCGCCGTGATGACCAGATGGAAATTGCCCGGCAGGTGGCGCAGCAAGTGCTGGAGCAGGACGAAGGGCTGCCGCGCCCGCAGGACGTGAAGGTCCTCCAGCACCATGACGATCGGCCGGACATGGGCGAAGGCGGCATTGACGACCTGGGCGACGAAACGGTCCGCCGTCTCGAAGCCTTCGGATTGCAGGGCCTGGGCCAGGGCCGGGCCGACGTCGACTCCCGCGGCTTCGAGGGCGGCGAACCAATAGGCCGCCCATTGGCCCTCGTCGTCGTCTTCGCCGACGTTGTACCAGGCGACTTCGGCCCCGGAGGCGATCAGGCGCTGGCGCCACAGCGCCGCCAGGGTGGTCTTGCCGCTGCCGGCGGGCCCCAGGATCAGCGTCACCATGCGATCGCGCCGGGCTTGGAGCTGGTCGAGCAGGCGCTCCCGCCCGAGGGCGGCAGAGCCCAGCCGGGGCGGTGCGATCTTGGTCCGGATCAGCGAGGACGCCGGGCTCATCGGCGACAGGTCATAGGGCGCGGGCGATGATGTCCTTCATCACCTCGTTGGCGCCGCCGTAGATCTTCTGGATGCGGGCGTCGGCATAGAGGCGGGCGATCGGATATTCCATCATGTAGCCATAGCCGCCGAACAATTGCAGGCATTCGTCGACCACCCTGCATTGCTGTTCCGTGGTCCACCACTTGGCCATATAGGCCGCCTGGTCGTCCAGCGTGCCGTCCACCAGGCGCTGGATGCAGTCGTTCACGAAGCTGCGCACGACATGGGCGATGGTCGCCACTTCGGCCAGGCGGAAGCGGGTGTTCTGCAAGTCGTAGAGCGAGGCACCGAACATCTGGCGCGCCTTGGCATGGGCGAGCGTATGTTCGAGCGCGAGTTCGATCGCCGCCGCCGCCGGCACGGCGAGCAGCATCCGCTCGTAAGGCAATTGGCTCATCAGATGGGCGAAGCCCCGGCCCTCGGTCCCGCCCAGCAGGTTCTCCGCGGGCACGCGGACGCCGTCGAAGAACAGTTCGGCAGTGTCGGAGGCGTGCTGGCCCAGCTTCTCCAGCCGACGGCCGACGCGGAAACCGGGCAGGTCCTTGGTCTCCAGGACGAAGAGGGAGATGCCCTTGCCGCCCCCCTCGCCGGTGCGGCAGGCGACGACCAGGAGGTGGGCAGTCGAGCCGCTGGTGATGAAGGTCTTGGCGCCGTCGATCACATAGTGGTCGCCATGGCGCCGCGCGCGGGTCCTGAGCGTCTTCAGGTCGGAGCCGCAGCCGGGTTCGGTCAGGGCGATGCCGGCGAGAAATTCGCCAGACACCAGCTTGGGCAGCCAGCGCCGCTTCTGTTCCTCAGTGCCATAGTCGAGGATGTAATGCGAGGCGATCGAATGGACGCCCAGCGTGGCCGGGATCTCGGCCTTGGAAAGCTCGTCCTGGACGACGAGTTGATAGGCGATGCTGGCGTCCGAGCCGCCATATTCGGCGGGCATTTCCGGCAGCACGAAGCCGAGGTCGCCAAAACGCTGCCAGACCGCCGTCGGGATATAGCCCTGGCGGCGCCAGCCCTCGACCGCCGGCGCCATCTCGGCCTGAACGTAGCGGCGCACCTGGTCGCGGAAGGCTTCGATTTCCTCGTCCATCCAGGGGTGGCGGTGAAGGCGCGGCATCATCGCAGTCATCTCAGGCCACCTGACTCTTGCGGTCTTTCCAGAAGGGCGCGCGCAGCGCGGTCTTCAGCACCTTGCCGGCGCCGGAGACGGGCAGGGCGTCGACGAAATCGACGCTGCGCGGGCATTTGTAGCCGGCGATCCGTTCCTTGCAGAAGCGGATCAGCTCCTGGTCGGTCAGCGACGCGCCGGATTTCAGCACGACGACGGCATGGACGCTCTCACCCCATTCGGCGGAGGGAATGCCGATCACGGCGCAGGTCGCGACCGCAGGATGCTGGGCCACGGTATTCTCGACCTCGGCGGAATAGACGTTCTCGCCGCCCGAGATGATCATATCTTTCACCCGGTCGACCACGAAGATGAAGCCGTCGTCGTCCATATAGGCGCCGTCGCCGGTGTGCATCCAGCCGTCCCGCACCGTCTCGGCCGTGAGTTCGGGCATGTTCCAATAGCCCTGCATCACGTTGGGGCCGCGCACCGCGACTTCGCCCACGGTGCCGCGCGGCACTTCGCGGTCCTGGCCGTTGACGATGCGGACTTCGGTGCAGAAGCTGGCCCGCCCGGCCGAGCGGAGCTTGCCGCGCTTCCGCCCCTCGGGGGTGTGATACTCGGCCGGGCAGATGGTGGCCAAGGGCGACAGTTCGGTCATGCCGTAGGCCTGAATGAAGTCGACCCCGGGCAACACCGCCATGGCGCGGTCGAGCACCGCTTCCGAAATCGGCGAGGCGCCGTAGACGATGCAGCGCAGGCTCGACAGATCGCGGCCCTGGCGTATCACCGGATGGTCGACCAGCATCTGGATCATGGTCGGCACCAGCAGGACGTGGGTGACGCGGTCGCGTTCGATCGCCTCGACCACGGCTTCCGGGCTGAAGGAGCCGATGAAACTTTGGGTGTTGCCGCGTACCCATTGGACGCCGGACATGCCGATGTCGGCGACATGGAACATCGGGGCGGCGTGGAGATAGACGCTGCCCTCCGGCGCCAGCCCCTCGGCCAGCAGGGAGAGCAGGGAGGCATACATGCCCTTGTGGCCGATCATCACGCCCTTCGGACGGCCGGTGGTGCCGCCGGTATAGAACAGGCCGAGCAGGTCGTCGCCTCGGCGGACCGCATCGGGCACCGGCTGGGCACCGGCGATCAGCTCCTCGTAGCCGAGCATGCCGTCCGGCGCCCGGCCGTCGCCGCAATGGATCACGGTCAGCGGCGTGGCGCTGTCGGCCTGGAGCTTCCGGGCGACCGGCAGATAGGCGTCGTCGACGAAGAGGAGGCGGGAGCCCGAATCCTCCAGCGAATAGAGGATCTCGGCCGCCGACCAGCGGATGTTGCAGGGATTGATCACCCCGCCCCCCCAAGGCACCGCGATCATATACTCGAAGTAACGATCGGCGTTCAGCGCCAGCATGGCCACGCGGTCTCCCGGCGCCATGCCGAGGCGCTGCAAGGCACCGGCGAGCCTGGCCACGCGGTCGGCCAGCGCGCGGAAGGTCACGCTGCGCCGGCCGCAGCGGAGCGCCACCTTGTCCGGGTGCTGCTGGACCGCGCGGTGGAGGGGCTGGGTGATATACATCGCCTCAGATCCCGGTCAGTCCGCCGGAGCAGATCAGGGTCTGGCCGCTGACATAGTCGCTCTCGGGGATGCAGAAGAGATAGACGGCACCTGCCGCCTCGTCCGGCGTGCCGCCGCGGCCGAGCGGGATCGAGCGTTCCATCATGGCGAGCAGGTCGGGATTGACGCCCACCTTGATCTCGCGCCCCTCGATGTTGGCGGTTGCATTGCTATCCGCGCTGGCTTCGGTGAGGCGGGTCTTGATGAAACCATAGGCGACGCAGTTGACCGTGGTGTTCATGCGCCCCCATTCCTTGGCCAGCGTCATGGTCATGCCCGTGATGCCGGCTTTGGCGGTCGAATAATTGGCCTGGCCCGCATTGCCGAACAGGCCGGCGACCGAGGAGATGTTGACGACCTTGCGCACGACGCGCCGGCCGGCTTCGGCATCCGCTTTGGCCTCCGCCCGGATCACCGGCTGGACCGCGCGCAGGATGCGGAAGGGGGCGGTCAGGTGGACGTCGAGCATGGCGTACCACTGCTCGTCGGTCATCTTCTGGATGACGTTGTCCCAGGTGTAACCGGCATTGTTCACCACGATGTCGACCGCCTTGAAGTGCTGCACGGCGGTGCCGACGAAGCGTTCGGCGAAATCGGGCGCTGTCACGCTGCCGAGGCAGGCGACGGCTTCGCCGCCCATGGCCTTGACCGCCTCGACCACTTCCATGGCGGGATCGGCATCGAGGTCGTTGACCACCACGCGGGCGCCTTCGGAGGCCAGTTTCAGCGCGATGGAGCGGCCGATGCCGCGGCCCGAACCGGTGACGAGGGCGACCTTGCCGTCGAGTTTCTTGGACATTCTTCGGATCTCCGTCAGCCGATCGCGACCAGGGCTTCGCCCACGATCTTCACCTGGCCGTATTGATTGGTATTGGCGAGTTCGATGGTCGCGCAGCGCTCGCCGTTCACCTCGACGATCGTGGTGACCTTGCCGGTCACGGTGATCGCATTGCCGAGATGGGTGATGCCCTGGAAGCGGGCGTCGAACTTGCGCAGCTTCGCCTGCGGCGCCCAGCGGGTGAGCAGGCGGCCCATCCAGGCCATGCCCAACATGCCGTGGGCGAAGACGTCCGGCATCCCGGCCTTTCTGGCGAAATCGATATCGACATGGATCGGGTTGTGATCGCCCGAGGCGCCGCCGAACAGGAACAGCGTGGTGCGGTCGACCGGCGGCAGGGCGAGGGGCGGCAGTTCCTGGCCGACCTCGATCGTGGTTTCGGTGCTCATGGGATGTCCTCAGTTCCGGCAGACCAGGGTCGAGCGCAGCTCGGCCACCAGCTCGCCGTCCTGGTTGCGCGCTTCCGACCGCTTGACGACGAATTCGAGGGCGCCGACCTTCTTGTCGTAGATGTCGGCGATCTTCGAGACGACGGTGATCACATCGCCGGCGCAGGCCGGTTTCAGGTAGGTGAAGCTCTGCTCGCCGTGCAGGAGCTTGGCGAGCGGGATCTTCAGGTCGTCGAGGGTCTGCATTACGGCGCCGCTGTCCATCTCCGCCGCGAACAGGAAGGTCGGCGGGGCGGGCAGGTCGGGATAGCCGGCGGCTTTGGCCGCAGCGACATCGGTATAGACCGGGTCGGTCTCGCCGATCGCCTTGGCGAAGAAGCGAAGCCGCCCGCGGTCGAGGGCCAGCTCGGACGGGGCCGAGACATGGCCGATCCACTTTTTGTCGATCATGGCGCCTCAGACCCTTTCGTAGAGGGTGACGACGCAGGCGCCGCCGAGGCCGAGGTTGTGCTGGAGCGCCACGCGAGCATCCGGAACCTGGCGCTTGTCCGCGGTGCCACGGAGCTGCTGGACGAGTTCCGTGCACTGCGCGAGGCCGGTCGCGCCCAGCGGATGGCCCTTGGACAGGAGCCCGCCCGAGGGGTTGGTGACATAGCGCCCGCCATAGGTGTTGTCGCCTTCGTCGACGAATTTCTGCGCGCCGCCGATCGGGCAGAGGCCGATCGCCTCATAGGTGATCAGCTCGTTGTGGGCGAAACAGTCGTGCAGCTCGACCACGTCGACATCCTCCGGGCCGATGCCGGCCGCCTCATAGACCTGGCGGGCGCATTCCCGGGCCATGGAGAAGCCGACCACTTCGCGCATGTCGTGGGCGTCGAAAGTCTTCGGCGTGTCGGTGGTCATGGCCTGGGCGGCGATCCGGATCGACGGATCGATGCCGTGTTTCTTGGCGAAGTCTTCGGAGCACAGGATGGCGGCGGCGGCACCACAGGTCGGCGGGCAGGCCATCAGCTTGGTCATGACGCCCGGCCACATCACGGGCGAGGCCAGCACGTCTTCCGCCGTCACCACGTTGCGGAACAGGGACATCGGGTTGTTGGCGGCATGGCGGCTCGCCTTGGCGCGGATCTTGGCGAAGGTTTCGAGCGGGGTGCCGAATTCCTGCATATGGGCGAGGCCGGCGCCGCCGAAATAGCGGAGCGCCAGCGGGATCTCGGCATGGCCGACGATCTCGTCGGTCGCCACGTCGAAGGGCTCGAAGGGGCTCGGCCGGTCGTGGAACATGGCGCCCAGCGCGCCCGGGTTCATCTGCTCGAAGCCGAGCGCCAGGGCGCAGTCCACGGCACCGCTCTCGACCGCCTGGCGGGCCAGGAACAGGGCTGACGACCCGGTCGAGCAATTGTTGTTCACGTTGAAGACCGGGATCCCGGTCATGCCGTAACCATAGAGGGCACGCTGGCCGGCGGTCGAATCGCCGTAGACATAGCCGGCATAGGCTTGTTTGACCGCGCCGTAGTCGATTCCGGCATCGGCGAAGGCGGCGGCCAGGGCGGTGGCGGCCATCTCGGGATAGGGCTTGTTGGCGCCCGGCTTGACGAAGGGAATCATGCCGACACCGGCGACGACGACCTTGCTCATGGTTTGCTCCTGGTTTGTTTCCTCGGGCGCCTTTTGGCGCGACGGTCGGACCTTATCGATTGGGGATCGCTGCCGCCCCTCCCCGTTGGGGAGGGGTCAGCGGCGCTGGCGGAAGGCGGCCACGGCCTCGGCATGGTCGCGGGTACCGAGGGCGATCACCTGCGAGCGCATTTCGAGCGCCAGATGGCTGCGGAAACCGGCCGAATCCATGCTGGCGTTCAGCAACTCCTTGGTCATGCGGACACCCAGCAGGGGCTGGGCCGCGATCTCGCGGGCGAGGTTCAGCGCCGCTTCCAGGGGATCGGGCTCGAGGGCGGCGGCGAAGCCCTGGGCCAGCGCGTCTTCGGCGGAGAGGCTGCCGTTGGTGAAGAACAGGCGGGCCGCCCGCCCGGGACCGATCAGCCGCGGCAGCCGCCACGACAGGCCGAGGTCGCCGGCACTGGCGCCGAGCTTGTGGAAGGGGGCGTCGAAACGGGCCTTGGGGCCGCAGATCCGGAGATCCGCCGCCGCGGCCAGGGCGAAGCCGGCGCCGACCGCGACGCCCTGCACCGCGGCGATCACCGGCTGCTCCGCCTCGGTCACCGCCAGGATCATGTCGGTCCCGGCGCGGAGTGCGCGGTAGTGGACGTGGACGGGATCGCCCACTTCAGGCGCCAGGCCCTCGACCAAGTCCATGCCGGCAGAAAAGGCGCGGCCGGCCCCGGCGAGTACAATGACGCGACAGGTCTCCTGTACTCCGGCCCAGGCCAACGCCCGGCGGACGTCGTCCATCACCGCCAGGGTGAGGGCGTTCATCCGCTCTGGCCGGTTCAGCGTGATGTGGCCGACGCCGTTCCCGTCAAGGCGCGCCTCTACCGCGCCGAAATTGTGCGGCTGTTCCATCGTTCCCCCTGTTGTCGGCCTTTCTGCCAGGCCTGTCGTCAGCCGCTTCTGTTAGCAGCTATCGACGGTGGCCCCTCCGACCAGAAGTATGGAATTGGCCGTCGAACAGGCCGCCGGATGGCGTGGTGAGGTGACCTGCCCGGAAAATTCGGGCGTCTGGCGGTCCTGATTGGGGGCCCGCATCACCGCCTGCTGAACTACAATTTGAAATGACAACTGGTCCCCGCGACCACCGAGACAGACACCCCCCTGGTAACCCCGCGGGGTGTTCGTTTCGCCGCTTGGCACTCAGCGTCGGCGTGTTCCTCTGTCATTGGAACAATGCGCTGGTCTTCGGCACTCGGGCCTGTGCGCCTGGACCGCTTCCGGCCCCGTGAATGCGCCGACTATTTCAGGTCCGCAGGCATGTAGATTCGATGTGAGGCGGCCCTAGACAGCCGGCGCAGGGAAAACCAGCGCGTCGTCCTCGGCCCAGTTCACCCGGGCGATCGTGCCGGGGGTGAAGCGGCTGGCAAGGGCGAGGGGGGCCCGGAACCAGAGTTCCTGGCCCCAGGCGCTTTCCGCCTGGATCACGAGGTCGTCGCCGAGGAAGGTGCAGTCGTCGATCTTCACAGGGAGGCCGTCCTCGGCGACCACGACCCGGCGCGGCCGGACCATCAGTTCCGCGGCCATGCCGGGACCGGCTTTCGCGCCGCGGCCGAGGGTGCCCCGGCGGCGGCTGCCGTCGGGCAGGATCACGCTCGCCATCGGTCCGTCTACCGTCTCGATCGTGCCGCTCAGGAAGTTGGAATCGCCGATGAAGGCGGCGACGAAATGGCTGTCGGGCCGGGCGTAGAGATCGGCGCAGGTGCCGATCTGCTCGATCCGTCCTGCGTTGAACAGGGCGATCCGGTCGGAGAGCCGCAGGGCCTCCTCCTGGTCGTGGGTGACATAGAGGATGGTGACGCCGGTCTCGCGGTGGATGCGCCGGATTTCGACCTGGATTTCCTCCCGCAGCTTCTTGTCGAGGGCGGAGAGCGGTTCGTCCATCAACAGCACGGGCGGGTCGTAGGCGAGGGCCCGGGCGAGCGCCACCCGCTGCTGCTGGCCGCCAGAGAGCTTGGCGGGCAGGCGATCGGCGAATTTCTCCAGCCGGACCAGGGCCAGCATCGCCTTTACCCTGGCGTCGATCTCGGCCCCGGGGCGGCCCCGCACGCGCAAGGGAAAGGCGACATTCTCGGCCACCGTCAGATGGGGGAACAGGGTATAGCGCTGGAACACCATGCCCATGTTGCGGCGATGGGGCGGCGTCTTCAGGATCGAGCGGCCTTCGAGGCGGATGTCGCCGCCGGTCGGCTCCAGGAGGCCGGCGATCGCATAGAGGGTCGTGCTCTTGCCCGAGCCCGAGGGCCCCAGGAAAGTGAGGAATTCCCCTTTCGGAATTTCGATCGACACGTGATCGACCGCGATGACATGGCCATAAGCCATGTGCAGGCCATCGACGTGGAGGAAGGGATCGGTCATGCCTTGGACTTCCGGGTGAGCAACGCGGCGACGAGCATCAGGGCGAGGGTGATGCCGACCAGGATCGAGGAGGCGGCGGCGACCGCCGGGCTGAGGTCCTGGCGCAGCATGCCCCAGATGTGGACGGGCAACGTCTGCAGGGTGGGGGAGCCCATGAAGATCGCGACCACCACCTCGTCCCAGGAGATCAGGAAGGAGAAGATCGCGGCCGAGACCAGCCCGAGGCGGATGTTCGGCAGGGTCACCTTCCATTTGGCCGCGAGCGGTGAGGCCCCGCACAGCACAGCGGCGTCCTCGATCGAAGGATCGAACTGGGCCAGCGCGTTCGAGATCGTCAGCACCGCGAAGGGGAAGGCAAGCACGGTATGGGCCAGGACGAAGCCGAGCAGCGTGCCGTTCAGCCCAAGACGCAGGTAGAAGCCATAGACCGCGACGGCGAAGATCACCACCGGCAGCACCATGGGGGTGAGGAAGACCAGGCGGAGCACCTGGCGGCCGCGAAACCTGCCGCGGACCAGGG
>JAYSCC010000051.1:0-11113 GCA_041915065.1 Zavarzinia sp. | reverse complement strand
TCGGCATCCTCCTCTCTGGCACCGACGGGCGGGCGGTGATGCACCTGATGCGTTACGCCGGCTGGCTGATGGGGATCGAGGAGCGCTTCCTGCCGGAGACCGAGCAGGAGGGCCGCCGCCTGCTCTATCAGATGGGCCTGTCGCTGACCGCGCCGGACGATTCTGGCCCCCGCCTCGCCCGCGCCCTGGCGGACGAGCCGCTGGGCCGCCCCTATCCCCGTTTCCGGACACTCCGCCGCTTCTACGAACGCGAGCGCAACCTGTCGATCAACCGCTTCTTCGTCGGCGGCGAAGGCATGCGCATCCTGGGCCTGCCCTGGCGGCCGCTGCCCTGGTATCCTGTCCTGGCGCTGCCGGTGAACGCGCTCCGCTTCCTGGCGGGGACGCGGAACAAGGCGGCGCGGCGGCGGTTCGCGGCGGCCGGCAGGCTCGCCCAGGAAGCCTGGGTCGCCTCGCTGGTGGGTGCGATGACGCATGAGATCGGCGGCGCCGTCCGCCATATCACCGGGGCTGCCCCCTGATCGCCGAAAGGGCGGTGAAACACAGCGTTTCCGTGCGGCGCCGAATAGGTAAATACCCCTAGTCCATATAGGTGATGATGCCTGTTGCGGGGACTTTTACCTTCGCCTCAAGGTGATGACGGCCCCGGAGACGGGCCCATCCACGGTCTGTGGGAGGACGACATGGCTGCAGTCGAAAGTGACGTCAGGATCATCAAGGCGGACCGCCCGCCGCAGCGTTTCGCCCGTGGCTGGCATTGCCTCGGCCTCGCCGACAGCTTCCGGGACGGCAAGGCCCATGCCTTCGACGCTTTCGGCACCCGCCTCGCCATTTTCGCAGATTCGACCGGCGCGCTCCATGTCGTCGACGGCTATTGCCCGCACATGGGCGCCAGCCTGGCCGACGGCGAAATCAAGGGCGACAATCTGGCCTGCCCCTTCCACGGCTGGCAGTGGGGCGGCGACGGCAAGTGCAAGGCGATCCCCTATGCGACCCGCGTGCCGCCGCGCGCCCGGGTGAAATCCTGGCCGACGATGGAAGAGAACAAGCAGCTCTTCGTCTGGCACGACGTCGAGGGCAGCCTGCCCGACCCGGCGGTGAAGATCCCCCGCATCGAAGAGCTCTTCACCGGTGAATATTCCGAGTGGATCTGGGAGACGGTCACGATCAACACGAATTGTCGTGAGCTGATCGACAATGTCGCCGACGTCGCCCATTTCTATTATGTCCACGGTGCCCGTGCGACCTACTTCAAGAACACCTTCGAGAAGCATGTCGCCCGCCAGGAAATGCGCGGCAAGCCGCGCGCCGACCAGCAGGTGGCCGGCAACACGGAATTTGGCGGCTCGGCCGTGACGATCGAGGAACTCTATTCGGTCGCCACCTATTACGGCCCGTCCTACATGATCGACTATCTGTCCTCGATCGTGAACGGCATGCAGATCGAAGCCTATCTGATCAACTGCCATGTGCCGATCGACCACGACAGCTTCATCCTGCACGTCGGCCTAGCGGTCAAGAAGCTGCCCTTCCTCGACGACGAGATGAACGCCCAGATCGCCCAGATGTATGCCAAGGGCAATCGTGACGGCTTCTTCCAGGACGTCGCCGTGTGGAAGACCAAGTGCCGCATCGACAATCCGCTGCTGTGCGAGGTGGATGGCCCGATCTACCAGCTTCGCCGCTGGTACGAGCAGTTCTATGTCGATGTCGCCGACATCGCCCCCGACATGGTCGACAAATTCGAGGTCGAGGTCGATCTGGCCAAGTCGAACCAGCTCTGGGATGTCGAAGAGGCGGCCAATGCGGCCGCCCAGGCGGCGGAATGATCTCTTTTCAGTAGTGTACGCGTAGCTTTTCTCTCACTGGCTCCCTGACTACGCCGCCCCTCACCGGGCGGCGTCTTTTTTGGGGGCTGTGGCGAGTGCGGATCTGCTCAGTCGACCATGTCCTGCCAGTCCTCGGGCAGGGGCTGTTCCGGGCGCTGGTGCGTCTTCTGGAAGCGCTGGGTCAGGAAGTTCAGCAGGAGCTGGACCTTGAGCGAGAGATTCTGCTTGTGACCATAGACGACCCAGACGTCGCGGTCATAGAAGGTCCAGGGCTCTTCGAGGGCGATGAGCTGGCCGGTGCGCAGCTCCTTGCGGATGAAGATGACCGGCAGTTGGGCGAGGCCGAGGCCGCAGCGCGCGGCGGCCAGGATGCCGGAGCCGTCATCGCATTTCCAGGTGCCGTTCACCTTCACCTTCATGGTGCCGCCGGTCGAATTGAACTGCCAATAGCCGGTCCGGTTGGTCAGGCAATTGTGTTCCTTCAGCTCGGCCAGGTTGGTCGGCTTGCCGAATTTCCGGAAATAGGCGGGCGTCGCGCAGAGACAGAAGGACTGATGCCCGATCGGCCGGGCATAGAGGCTGGAATCCTCCTGCTGGCCATAGCGGATGGTGACATCGATGGCGTCGCCCACGAGATCGCTGTCGGTCAGGGAGGTCACCACCTCGACCGTGAGACGGTCGTAGGTCGAGGCGAATTCAGCGACCGCGGTCGCCATGAATTCGACACCGTAAGTATTGTTCAAGGCGATGCGCAGCAGCCCCGTAGGCTTTTCCTGCATCTCGGAGACGAGGTTCTGCGCCCGCTCGAAGGCACCTACCATCTCGCGGCACTGGCGATAGAAAACCTCGCCCTCGGGCGTCAGCGAGACTTGGCGGGTGGTGCGCTGCAAGAGCCGCACGCCCAGCCGGTTCTCGAGATCGGTGACCTGTTTCGAGATGAAGGATTTCGACACGCCGAGGTTTTCGGCCGCGCGGGTGAAGGAGCCGATCTCCACCACCTGCACGAATTCGTGCACGCCGTCCCATGGTGTCATATATCGTTGCCTCCCGCCCCGTGATAACAAGGACCGTGCGTCCTTGCACCCCCCAAATGGACGGGCCCGGCAGACGGCCGCGGCATGCGGTTGACTCGCGCGCCGTGGCAGGTCAGACCTGCCGACGTTGTACCGCGTAAGCGTTCCCCCCTGATTTGCGTATTCCCTCTCGTGCTTGCCCCCTGTTGCGCGGGCGAACCCGATCACAAGAATCATAGAGGCCTTCCGCGATGAACTATTTCGTCACTGGCGCCACCGGTTTCATCGGCAAATTCCTTCTCGAGCGGCTGCTGGCGCGGCCGGGGGCGCAGATCTACGCCCTGGTCCGCGAAGGCTCGCGCGAGAAGTTCGACGCCCTCGCCGAGCGTTTCGGCGACGAGGCGGAGGGCCGGCTGCATATGGTCGAGGGCGACGTGACCCGGCCGGGCCTGGTTTCCGACGCCGATCTCGCCGCCCTGAAGAAGGCCGGGATCGACCACCTGTTCCATCTCGCCGCCGTCTACGACATGGGCATGGACGACGAGACAGGCGACCGCATCAACAACGAGGGCACGCGCAACACGGTCCAATTCGCCGAGGCGCTGGGCGGCAAAGTGATCCTGCACCATGTCTCCTCGATCGCGGTGGCCGGCGACGGCTACGCCGGTGTCTTTTCGGAAGACATGTTCGACGAGGGGCAGGACATCTCCCACCCCTATTACCGGACCAAGTTCCAGTCCGAAAAGATCGTGCGGGAAGAGAGCAAGGTGCCCTTCCGCATCTATCGCCCGGGTATCGTGGTGGGCGACAGCCGCACCGGCGAGATGGATAAGATCGACGGCCCCTACTACTTCTTCAAGACGATCCAGCGCCTGTCCCACGCGATCCCGAAGTGGCTGCCGCTACTCGGCGTCGAGGGCGGGCGGATCGCCCTGGTGCCAGTCGATTATGTCGCCGCCGCCATGGACGCGATCGCCCACAAGCCCGGGCTGGACGGCAAGGCCTTCTTCCTGATCCAGTCGCCCTCGCCCTCCGTCGGCGAGCTGCTGCAGACCATGATGACCGCGGCCCATGGGCCGGAATTCGCCAGGCGCCTGGAACTGCCCGTGGTCTCCCGCGTCGCCGGCGAGGTCACCAAGCGCTTCGGCAAATTCATTCCCGACAGCCTGAAACGACAGGTCTCCAAGGCGATCGGCATGCCGGTCTCGGTGCTGGGCCAGGCGCTGAACCGCACCGTCTTCGACGACAAGCAGGCCCGCGCCGCGCTGGAGGGCACCGGCATCCGCTGCCCGGACCTCCGCGACTATGCCGACAAGCTGTGGCAATACTGGGAAACCAATCTCGACGTCGAGACCAACATCCCGCCCCGGCTCTTGAAGAAGCTCCAGGGCAAGGTGGTCATCGTCACCGGCGCCTCTTCCGGCATCGGCTTCGTCACCTCGAAGAAGCTGGCGGCGGCCGGCGCCAAGGTGATCCTGGTGGCGCGCACCCGCGAGAAGCTGGAGGCGACCCAGAAGGTCATTCAGAAGGCCGGGGGAGAAGCCTATGTCTACCCCTGCGACCTGAACGACCTCGAAGCGATCGACGCCCTGGCCGACCAGGTGCTGGCCGATTTCGGCCATGTCGACGTGCTGATCAACAACGCCGGCCGCTCGATCCGCCGCGCCGTGTTCGAGAGCCTGGACCGTTTCCACGACTTCACGCGCACCATGCAGCTCAACTATTTCGGGCCGGTGCGCCTGATCATGAAGCTGCTGCCCTCGATGTCGGAGCGGAAGGACGGCCACATCATCAACATCTCGTCGATCGGCGTGCTTTCCAACATGCCGCGCTTCTCGGCCTATGTCGCTTCCAAGGCGGCGCTGGACGCCTTCAGCCGCTGCCTCTCGGCCGAGGTGAAGGCGAAGAACATCGAGATCACGGCGATCTATATGCCGCTGGTGCGGACGCCGATGATCGCGCCGACCAAGCTCTATGATTATATCCCGACCTGGAGCCCGGAACGCGCCGCCAACACGGTGGTCAAGGCGATCGCCGAGCGGCCGAAGAGCATCGCCACGGGTGTCGGCACCGCCGCCGCCCTGTCCTATGCCGTGTGGCCCAAGCTGAACGATTACATCCTGTCCCAGGGCTTCCGCCTGTTCCCCTCCTCCGCCGCCGCCAAGGGCATGAAGGAAGGCGGCAAACCCTCGGTCGAGCAGGTGGTGTTCTCCAACGTCTTCAAAGGCGGCCATTGGTAAGGCCACCCCTCTTTCCGTCATGCCCGGGCTCGTCCCACGGCTGTCCGGTTGAGGAAATCTGGTTGTTCCAAGGCACCTCGGCACACTCACAATCGTCATCGCCGGGCTCGACCCGGCGATCCACGCCTCTCCGCCCGGCTCGGTGTTCTCGTGGATGGC
The DNA here is from genome assembly GCA_041915065.1 of Zavarzinia sp. Lineage (GTDB taxonomy): Bacteria > Pseudomonadota > Alphaproteobacteria > Zavarziniales > Zavarziniaceae > Zavarzinia. The sequence continues at coordinate 5,872 of JAYSCC010000051.1, read as the reverse complement.
CGTGTCAAGCACGGCCATGACGATAGAGGGGTGTTTTCCAGTCGCTGCGGGAGGGGCAAATCCTGCCCGTTTCCTGGCCTGCCACCGTGATTTTCAGCTCAACCGGACAGCCGTGGGTCACGCCCGGCCATGACATTGATGGCGCAGGCCGTCGGTCGCCGGTTCCCGCCAGGCATGAACCCAAAACGAAAAAGGCCGCTGCGTTTCCGCAGCGGCCCCGATCGACGCGAGAGCGTCAGGCGATCACTTGAAGATCGTCTGCAGCTTCATGGCGACGCCCATGTTCCCCTCGACCTTGATCTTGCCCATCATGAAGGCAGTGGTCGGGTTCAGCTTGCCGTCGCCCAGGGCCACGAAGTCGTCCTTCGAGATCTTGATCGTGCAGTCGGCGGCCTTGTCCTCGTTCGAGACCGAGTTCGGCACGGACTTGCCGTCGACGTAGATCACGCCTTCGCCCTTGAAGTCGAACTTCACGGACGCGCCGAGGCCGGAATTGTCGCCGACGCGCTTCTTCATTTCTTCGGTGATGGTAGCCAGATCGCTCATTGGGTCTCTCCTCCACAAAGGACGCTTGGGGTTATGACGTTTGACGGGCTTCGTCAAGCATGTTGACTCGAAACTGCCACCACTTCGCCCGTCATGTAAGTGGCGTATTCGCTGGCCAGGAAGACAATAACATTGGCGATCTCCCAGGTCTCGGCCGCGCGACCATAAGCTTCACGCGACGTCAACTGCGCCAGCAACTCATCACTGGTGACGCGATTCAGGAATTCATGCATCGCCAGACTGGGTGAAACCGCGTTGATACGAATATTGTGCTCTGCCGCTTCCATTGCAGTGCAGCGAGTCAGGGCCATGACCCCGGCCTTGGCAGCGGCGTAATGGGCTTGCAGCTTCTGCGCGCGCCAGCCCAGAACGGACGCGTTGTTGACCATGATTCCCGACTTGCGCGCCATCATGTGCGGCAGCATGGCGCGCATCATGCGGAAGGTGCCGGTGAGCGTCACGTCGAGCACCAGGTTCCACTGCTCGTCGGTCATCTCGACCAGCGGCGCGGAACCGCCGAGGCCGGCATTGTTCACCAGCACGTCGACATGGCCGAGGCCGGCGATGGCGGCGGCCACCAGGGCGTCCACCTCGGCCTGTTTGGTCACGTTGCAGATCTGGATCAGCGGGCGCTTGCCCGTCTCCGCCTCGATCCGCGCCGCCGCCTCGCCCAGGCGACGTTCGTGGATGTCGGAGATCATCACGGTGGCGCCTTCCTCGGTCGCCCGCTTCGCCGTGGCGAAGCCGATGCCGGTGCCGGCGGCGGCCGTGATCAGCACGGTTTTGCCCTTCAGGAGGCCGTGGGCGGGCGGATAGGCGGGGGTCGGTGCAGGCATGATGTGACCTCAGGCGCGCGGCTCGCGGGGCATGCCCAGGGCACGTTCCGCGATGATGTTGCGCTGGATTTCGTTGGTACCGGCGTAGATCGTGTCGGACCGGGTGAAGAGGAAGAGCTGCTGCAACGGCGTCAGTTCGTAAGTGCCGGGACCGCCGAGCGCGATTTCCGCCTCCGGCCCCAGCACGTCCATGGCGAGCTTGCCGAGATCGCGGTGCCAGGTCGCCCAATAGAGCTTGGAGACATAGGCTTCGCGCGACAGTTCCGGCTGGTCGGCCCCGGCCAGCATGCGCAGCGCATTGGCCCGCATCACTTCGAGGCCGATCCAGGCATCGGCCAGGCGCTGGCGGATCGCGGGATCGCGCGCCCGCCCGTTCGCCTTGGCGATGGCGATCACTTCGGCAAGCTGATTCTTGAACGCCATCTGCTGGCCGAGGGTGGAGGCGCCTCGCTCGAAGGCGAGCGTGCCCATGGCGACCTTCCAGCCCTCGCCCGGCTTGCCCACGATATTCTCGGCCGCCGTCTCCGCCCCGTCGAAGAAGACTTCGTTGAATTCGGAAGTGCCGGTCATCTGCTGGATCGGGCGGACCGTGATGCCCTTCTGGTGCATGGGCACCAGGAGGTAGGAAAGGCCGCGGTGCCCGCTCGAACCTTCCTCGGTCCGCGCAATGACGAAGCACCAGTCCGCGACATGGGCGAGCGAGGTCCAGACTTTCTGCCCCTCGATCACCCATTTGTCGCCGACCAGGCGCGCCTTGGTCCGCACGTTGGCGAGATCGGAACCGGCATTGGGTTCGGAATAGCCCTGGCACCAGAGTTCGTCGCCCGAGAGAATCGGCGGCAGGAAGCGCTGCTTCTGCTCTTCCGTGCCGAAGGCGATGATGGTCGGCCCCGCCAGGCCTTCGCCGATATGGCCGACCCGGCCCGGCCCGCCGGCCCTGGCATATTCCTCGAAGAAGATCACCTGGTGGCTGAGCGGCGCGCCCCGCCCGCCGACCGCTGCCGGCCAGCCGACACCGGTCCAGCCAGCGGCGCCCAGATGGCGTTCCCAGGCCCGGCGTTCCTCGAAGAAGGCATGTTCGTCGCCCGGGCCGCCGCGGAACTTCAGGGGTGCGAAGGAACCGGTCAGGTTCTCCCGCATCCAGGCCGCGACTTCGGCGCGGAAGGCTTCGTCTTCGGGCGAAAAGGCGAATTTCATTGTGCCGCCTCCGCCGCGTCGTCGAGACCGATCAGGCGTGCCACCCGCTCGCGGTGGAAGGCGGGATCGCCCAGCACCTGCTCGATCGCGCGGGCATTCTTGAAATAGAGGTGCACGTCGTATTCCCAGGTGAAGCCGACCCCGCCGTGAAGCTGGATCGCCGTCGCCGCGCAATCGAAATAGGCGCGCGAGCACCAGGATTTGGCACCGGAAGCGGCCCGCGCCAGGGCGGACAGGTCGCCGTTCGGCCCCGTCTCGTCGGCCACACAGGCGGCCCAATAGGCGGCGGAGCGCGCGGTTTCGACCGCCAGCGCCATATCCGCGCATTGATGTTTCACGGCCTGGAAGGACGCGACCGGCCGGCCAAACTGCACCCGGCCCTTGGTATAGTCGACCGTCATTTCGAGGCAGCGCTCGGCGGCGCCGACGGCAAAGGCCGCCATCATGGCCGCCGCCCGGTCGAGCGCCAGCGCAAGCGCCGTTCCGGCATCGGCCGACACCAGGGCGCCGGCCGGCAGGTGAAGCCCCGCCATCTCGATTTCGGCCAGGCGCCGGGTCTGGTCCATGGTGGGCAACGCCCGGCGCAGGAGGCCTTCGGATTCGCCGGGCACGGCAAAGAGCGCCGTCCGCCCGTCCGCCCCTTCAGCTGCGATCAACAGGAGGTCGGCACGAGCGCCGTCCGGCACGTGGCGGAGGCAGCCGGTCAGGCTGTAACCCGCACCGTCCGCGAGGAAAGTGATCTTGCCCTGAGCATTGGGGCCGGCCAGGGTCGCGGTGACGTCACCCGCCGCGAGCGCCGCCAGATGCTGTGTCTCGCCCAGTGCCAGGAGGAGATTGGCGGCCAGCACCACCGTCGCCTCGAAGGGCGAGGGATAGAGCACGCGGCCCATTTCCTCGCACAGGATCGCCAATTCGACGAAGCCCAGACCGGAACCGCCCGCCTCCTCGCCCGCGATCAGCCCGGTCCAGCCGAGCGCCACCACCTCGGCCCAAAGGGCGCGGTCGTAACCTTCGGCTTCCGCCATCACCCGGCGGACATGGGCCGGCGTCACCTGCTCGCCCAAGAAGGCGCACGCGGCGTCGCGGATCATCACCTGGTCTTCGGTGAAGGCGAAATTCATGAGGGGCGTCCCTCCGCCGTCATGCCCGGGCCTGTCCCGGGCATCCACGCGAACACCCTCGGCGACGAGCGCCCGTGGATGGCCGGGACAGGCCCGGCCATGACAGAAGCTGTGATACCCCCGAGGCTCACGAGCCCCAGACCTTCTTGACCGGCGCTTCGCGCGCCAGCAGGTCAGCCATCACGGGGCCGAGTTCCGCCGGATCCCAGCGAGCGCCCTTGTCGACTTCCGGGCCGTCGCGCCAGCCGTCGGCGAGACAAATGCGGCCGCCCGAAACCTCGAACACCTTGCCGGTGACATGGGCCGATTCGGCCGAGCCGAGCCAGGCCACCAGGGGCGCCACATTGGCCGGCGCATTGACGTCGAAGCCGCTCTCCGGCGCCTTCATGGCATCGCCAAAGGCTTCCTCGGTCATACGAGTGCGTGCCGCCGGCGCCAGCGCATTCGCCGTGATGCCATAACGCCGGAGTTCCGCGGCTTGGACCAGGGTCAGCGAGGCGATACCGCCCTTGGCCGCCGAATAGGCCGCCTGGCCGATCGAGCCTTGGAGGCCGGCGCCGGAGGAAGTGTTGATGATGCGGGCGTCGACCTTCTGGCCCGCCTTGCTCTGGTCCCGCCAATAGCGGACGGCATGATTGGCGACACAGAAATGGCCGCGCAGGTGGACACGCATCACCGCGTCCCATTCCTCGACCGTCGCATTGGCGAACATGCGGTCGCGCAGGAAACCGGCGTTGTTCACGACGACGTCGAGACCGCCGAAGGCGTCGAGCGCCGTCTTGACGATGGAACCCGAACCTTCCCAATCGGCGACATCAGCATAATTGGCGACCGCTTGGCCGCCCGCCGCCTTGATTTCCTCGACCAAGGCATCGGCGGCATCCGAGCCGCCACCGGTGCCGTCCCGCGCGACGCCGAGGTCGTTGATCACCACCTTGGCGCCTTGCTTGGCGAATTCCAGGATATATTCGCGGCCCAGGCCCCGAGCCCCCCCGGTGACGGCGACGATACGGCCTTCACAGATCATCGCGTGCCTCACAGCCGCTCGATGATGGTGACATTGGCCTGGCCGCCGCCTTCGCACATGGTCTGCAGGCCGTAACGGCCGCCGGTGCGCTCCAACGTGTTCAGCAGGGTGGTCATCAGCCGTGCGCCCGTGGCACCCAGGGGGTGTCCCAGGGCGATGGCGCCGCCATTCGGATTGACCTTGGCGTGATCGGCGCCGGTCTCCTTCATCCAGGCCAGCACCACGGAAGCGAAGGCTTCGTTGATTTCGACCGAATCGATGTCGTCGATCTTCATACCCGCCTTTTTCAGGGCATATTCGGTGGCCGGGATCGGCGCCGTCAGCATCCACACCGGATCGGCGCCGCGCACCGACATGTGATGGATGCGGGCACGCGGCTTCAGCCCGTGTTCCTTCACCGCCTTTTCGGACGCGATCAGGATCGCCGCCGAGCCGTCGGAAATCTGCGACGACACGCCGGCATGCATACGGCCACCTTCGCGCAGCGTCTTCAGGGTCGCCATCTTTTCGAGGCTGGTGTCGGGGCGCGCCGTCTCGTCACGGGCGAAATCGCCGATCGGTGCGATCTCGGCATCGAACAGGCCGCCGGTGATGGCGGCATGGGCGCGCTGGTGCGAGGCGAGCGCGAAGCGTTCCATCTCTTCCCGGCTGCACTGCCACTTCTCGGCGATCATCTCGGCAGCGCGGAACTGCGAGACTTCCTGCGTTCCATAGCGCTTGACCCAGCCTTCGGAGCCCGAGAACGGGTCCTTGAAGCCGAGCGGTTCGGCCGCGACCATGGCATAGGCAATCGGGATCTGGCTCATGTTCTGGACGCCGCCGGCGACCACCAGGTCCTGCGTGCCGCTCATCACGCCCTGGGCGGCGAAATGCACCGCCTGCTGCGACGAGCCACACTGGCGATCGATCGTGGTGCCCGGGATCTCCTCCGGCATGCCGGCGACCAGCCAGCAGGTGCGCGCGATGTCGCCCGCCTGGGGGCCGAGGGCGTCGACACAGCCGAAGACCACATCGTCGACCGCCGCCGGATCGATCCCCGTGCGGTCGATCAGCGCCTTGATCGCATGGCCGCCGATATCGGCCGGATGCATGCGGGCCAGGCTGCCGTTCCGCTTGCCGATCGGGGTGCGGACGGCGTCGATGAT
>JAYSCC010000050.1:0-11234 GCA_041915065.1 Zavarzinia sp. | reverse complement strand
GATCGGCCATGCCGATCGCCATGAAGCTCTGGCCCTGCCAGTCGTGCTGCCAGAAGTGGCGGGCGCGCCGGCCCTCGTGCACGCCGTCCATGTCGTGGCTGACCGGGACGAGTTCGGGGAAGCGGCGGACGCCGCCCTTGTAGCGGGCATCGGGATAGGGCGCGTCATAGGCCGCGATTTCGGCCGGGGTCAGATGCGGGGTGCCGCGGGCGATCAGTTTGCCGACCGCCATATCGGGCTGCGAGCGGTTAAACGCCTTCCAGGCGTCGAAGCCCGGCCCCGGGCTCTCGCCAACCGGGATTGCGGTGTTCATGACGATGAGCCGGGTGAAGCGTTCCGCCATGTCCGGCACGATGGTGAGACCATAGAGGCCGCCCCAGTCCTGGCACACCAGGGTGATATTCTTCAGGTCCAGGTGCTCGATCAGCCGCATCAGGCTGTCGCGGTGGAAATGATAGGTATAGACGGCGTCCTTGGCCGGCTTGTCGGAGCGGCCGAAGCCGAACATGTCCGGTGCCACTACGCGCCCGCCGGCCGCGGTGAAGACCGGGATCATGCGGCGGTAGAGATAGCTCCAACTCGGCTGGCCGTGCAGACACAGGAAGGTTTCGGCGGCATCGGCCGGGCCTTCGTCCAGGTAATGCATGCGCAGGCCTTCGAAGCCCGGCAGGGTCTCGACGTAATGGGGCTCGAAGGGATAGCCCGGCAGGCCGGCGAAACGCTCGTCCGGGGTGCGCAGGATGTCTTCCATGGCGGTTTCCTCGCTGCCGGCGCTTTTTGGCAAATTGTCAGTTTCCGGCCCGGCGAGAGTGGCGGGACCGCCAAGCGCCGTCAACCGTCAGGCTGCGACCGCGGCCCGGATCTCAGGACGGAGCGCCGCCCCCTCTTCCGCCAGCAATTCGCGGGCGACGGCGGGGCGGCAGAACAGGCGGACGAAATCGCATTGGAAGCGGGCGATCACCGTCTCTCCCGCCTCCACCATGCCGCCGGCGACCCAATTGGCCAGTCGGGTCTGCTGCAGGGCGAGGAGGAGACGCGCCTGATCGCGCTTGTCGCCCGGGATGAGCAGGCCGTCACGGATGCCTGCTTCGAAGACGTCGCCGATCAGCTTCTCCCCGGTTTCCCACATCTGCTGCTCGGCCGCGGTCGGCTGGGCCGCGACGTGATACCAGACATGTCCCTCCTGGAGGATCATGCGGAGATAGTCCGGATGCCCCAGGAGATAGGTCAGGTTGCGCGCCAACATGCGCAGCAGCGGCACCAGGGGATGGGTGCCCGGCACCGGCGGCCGGACGTCCTGCATCACGGCGTCGAGCATTTCCCGGTCGCGCCCGAGCAGCACGGCGCGGTGCAGGTCCTGCTTGCCGGGATAGAATTGATAAAGGGTGGCGAGGGAGATGCCGGCTTCCCGTGCAATGTCCTGCATCCTGGTGCCGGCAAAGCCGAGGTCGGCGAAGACCGTCTCCGCCACCGCCAGGATATGATCGCGCGACAGCGCCTGCTTCGCCTCGCGGAGCGCCTGCGCCGCCTCGGTGCGGCCGCGCCGCCGCGGGGGGGCCGCGGCTTCCGCTCTATCGTTCATGACGGCGCTGCTCTCCTGGCGCGACGATCGGGACTCGACGATAGTAACGGCGATTACTATTTCCGTCAGCCCCGATCGTCGCCCCGGATCACACGCCGCGGCGCTTCAGCTCCTGCGGCGTATAGTCGTTCTCGGACCGGCCGCCTTCGTTGTAGCGCATACGGTCACTCACCTCGTTCGACAGGCGGTCGGCCATATAGGCGCCCGAGGTCAGGTCGTGATACATGCAGACCCGCTCCTGGAAGAACTGGCTGGCATAGTCGTAGGAACTGGTGTTCATCGCCACGCGGTAGAGCTGGCCGCGCGCATCGTAGAGATCGGCGATGACCGGGTTCAGCGAATCTTCGTCGATATACATGGTGCGGGCACCGTAGACGTGACGCAGGCCCGGCTTCAGCTTGGCCTTCAGCACCCAGCAGCGGTGCAGCTCCCAGCGCACGAACTCCGGGTTGACGTGGGACTTGGCCAGCAGGTCCTTGTATTTGATCGACGGGTCTTCGATCCGGTAATTGTTATAGGGGATGAAGATTTCCTTCTTGCCCGCCAGTTCCCAGTCGTAGCGCTTGGGTGACTGGGACCACAGGCCGGTGTCGTCGACCGTGTGGAAGCCGCCCGGCCCGAGCGGGTAGTCGCCCGCGATCTCGGGCACCTGCTTCACCCGGCGCGTGCCCGGGATGTATTGCCAGGCTTGGCTCGGCCGGTTGCCGAAGTCCCAGAATTCGCGCACCAGGGTGATCGAGCCGCGTTCCCGCTCCGGCTTCTGGGTTTCGCGGAAAACGAAGGCGGAACCGCCGTCGAAGGCTTCGCGCTTCACCGAAGGGTCGTAGGCGGGACAATAGATGTCCCACTTCTGCGCACCCCAGGCGACGTTGCCGTCGGGATAGACCACCGCCTCGTCCATGGTGCCGCGCTGGGTGAAACCGCGCGGGATCGAGATGCAGTTCCAGATCAGCTCGAGCCCGTTCTTCGGGAAGGGAAAGGCGGAGGCGCCGAAGACGCCGGTCACGCCTTCGCCGTCGGCCGTGACCTCGCCGTTCGCGGCGTTGAGCTTCAGGTTGTTGAGGACCCAGTCCGAGAAGCGGAAGTCGCGGTGGCAGGGATAGACATCCATGCGGAAGGTCGCGGCATTCTTCTGGATCAGCGCCTTCTGCCCGTCCGTCAGGCGCTCGGCATATTTCTGGAAGTTCTGGGCATTGATCGAGAACAGCGGCTTTTCGCCGGCGTAAGGGTCGGTCAGCGGCTTGCCCGTGCCGGCGAAGGCGATGCCCGGAGGGGCGCCCAGCCATTTGCCCGACCAGGGCGCCAGCAGGCCGTCCGCACTGCCTTCCTTGATCGCGCCGGCCGGGGTCAGCGTAGTGCCGAGCTTGGCAACCTCGTCGGGCGTGGCCTTGGCGAAGACGCGGCCGGGTTTGCCCGCCGCGGCCAGAAGTGCCGCTGCCCCGGCCCCCTTGACGAAGCTTCTGCGATCCATCGGATGTTTCCTCCGCTACGTTTTTCGTTGTTCAGAAGGTGTATTTGACCGAGGCGATGACATAGTCGCGATCGGTCAGGGGCCGCTCGATCCGGTGGTACGAACCGAAGAAGGCGTTGTAGATCACGCTGATCTCGAGGTTGTTCAGGTATCGGAACTTGACGCCCGAGGCCAAGCGGACATCGCCCGAGCCGGACAGCGCGCCGAGCGAACCCGAATAGGCCGGCGTGCCGAAGGCGACGCCGAAAATCACCGGGATCCCCATGTCCCAGCCGCCCGGGAAGACATCGGTATAGCCGAATTCGGCCATGCCCTGGATGCCCCAGGACGTGCGGTCGCCGGTCAGGCCGCGGAAGGCGTTCGTATTGTTGCCGTTGCCGTCCTGCAGCGGCTGGCCGTTGACGTCGTAGAGATAGAGCGTGTCGTAGCGGACGACGTGGTTGAGGCTGACCTCGGCGACCAGGCTCAGCGAATCCCACCAAGCCGTGGTCGGCCCGACGTAGAGGCCGCTGATATTGGCCTGCCAGATGTCGCCCCGGACCGGCTGTGGCGCCTCGATGCCGCCCAGGCTGCCCTTGACCAGCATCGGCGCATCCTGTCGATAGGCGAAGTCGAAGCCGAAATTGATCGGCCCGATGGTGGTCGAAGCGCTGGCGCCATAGAGCTTCACGTCGTCGAAATAGACCGAACGGTAGGAGGTCGGCAGATAGACTGGCGCCACCTTGCCGATCACATTGTCGAGGAAGCCCTTCACCGCGTCCTCGACCCCGGTGCAGGGCAGGCCCAGCGTGGTGCAGGCCCCGGCCACCAGGCCGCCCAGGGTGCCTGGGCGGAAGGGATTGGTCGGGATCGTCGAGATGTTGAACACCGGCAGCGGGTTCTTCTCGTGATACTTGAGGAAATAGAGCCCGGTGGTCAGCGAATCCGTCAGGTCGTAGAGCAGGCCGGCGCCCCACTGGCCGGCATTGCCAGGCTTCTTCTCGCCGAGATAGGGCACGTCGAAGCGGTAGTATTCGGAGTCGCCGATGCCGAGCACGCTCTGGCTCAGGAGGTCGGAGAGGACCTGGCTCACCTGGGGCGGCAGGCCGAAGGCGCTGCACGACGGGATCGCCGCCGATAGGGTACAGGCCGAGGCGAGCTGGCCGATCACGTCCGGGAACGGATTGATCGAGCCATAGCTGAATTCCGCGCCCGGCCCGACCACGTCGGCCCGGCTGAAATAGCTGCCGACGCCGTCGAGCTGGTTCTCGACGTAATCGAACTGGTAATAGCCGAGCAGCGACAGGCGCGGCGTGATGCCCCAGTTCATCGAAGCCTGCGGCACCGGCAGGAGGATGTCCTTGACCTCGGCGCCAGGCGAATTGGCCCGGGTCGTCTCCACCGTGCCCTGGCTCAGCGAGATATTGCCGAAGAACAGGCTCTCGCCCCAGGCCACCACCTGATTGCCGACCTTCAGGGTCAGGTTGGTGTCGAAGGGATGGAAGGTGCCATAGGCGAAATAGTCGAGCGCGCGGAAGCGGCCGCCGTCGGCATAGCGGGTCCCGCCCGGGAAGTGGTCGGGTGGCGCTTCCATCTTGTTGATGCCGTCGGGATAGACGGAATCATTGGCGTTACCCGAGTGATAGACGAAGTCGTAATAGGCGTTGCCGCTGAAAGAGAAGCCGTAGTCCTCGTATTTGAAGTCGGCCTGGAACAGGGCGCTGAAGGCGTCCGTGATCAGATCGCCCCTTTTGAAGTTGCGGTCCGGATCGTCGAAATTGTAGCTGCGCGGCACGCCGGTCGAAACATAGGTGACCGGCAGGATCGGTACCTGCGGCAGCAGCGGGATGGTGATCGTATCGGTCTCGGGCGAGAAGGCCTTCGGGCTCGGGTCTTCGGCGCGCATGCCGATCTGATAGGCGGTGGTCAGGCTGACCGAAATGGTGGCGCCGTTGTCGAAGGTGAAGACTTCGGCCAGTGCCATGCCGCTGCCGCCCAGAACCCCCGCGACCACGGCGCTCTTCACCACCAGCCCGGCGGCACTGCCCTGCCCCTTTGCCCGCGACTTTGCCCCGCTCGCCATCGTTTCCTGCCCCCCCGGCCGGCGGTCGCACGAACCCCGGCGCCGCCACCCGGCTCTTCGCCCGAGCGATGCGGCGTTCCGCGCCCCGGCAGGCGCGGTATCGAGCGGAATCCCCGCCCAGGAACGCTGATCAACCGACGCGCCGCGTCACCGGCGGCAAGCGTCACAACGGCGGGCAGCCCCTCTCCGGCGCCCCCGCCTAGAGCCAAAAGTCCGTGTTCTCGAGCCCCAGCATGACACCGCCCCAGTTACGGCCGATCGAGTCGGCCTGGTTGGCGGCATGGGCGCGGCCGGTGTGGATGTCGGCCATGATGCGGGCGAAGGGCAGCTTGTTGAACACCGCGGCCCCGCCGCCCGCCTTGAAGATGCGCTGCGCCAGGTTCGCGCAACGCTCCGGCACTTCGGCCGACTGGTAGCGATAGCGCAGGCGTTCCGGGATTTCCGTGAATTCGCCGCGGCAGGCCTGTTCGTACATCTGGGCGATGTTGCGGCGGAGCACGAGCTTCATCTCGTCGATGGCGGAGACCGTCTCGGCGACGACGAGCTGGGCCGAACCGTCTTCCGCCGTCTTGGCGCCGGTCACCGTGGTGCGCTTGGCAGCATAGCCGACGAAGGCGTCCAACATGCCCTGAAGGCCGCCGATCGTCGAGGTCGAGACGGCGCGGATGAAAAGCTGGGCGAAGGGCATGCGGTAGAGCGCGCTGGTGTTCACGGCATTGCCCGGGCTGTTGCACATCAGCCCGTCCATGAACTTGTGCGTGCGATAATCGGGAACGAAGGCGTCCTTCACCACGATGTCGTGGCTGCCCGTGCCGCGGAGCCCGAGCGTGTCCCAGGTATCGACGATCTCGTAGTCCTTCCGGGGCAGCAGGAAGGTGCGCATGTCCATATTGCCGGAGCTGGGCTCGACTTCGCCGCCGAGGAAGACCCAGTCGCAATGCTGCGAGCCCGAGGAGAAGCGCCAGCGCCCGTTGAAGACGAAACCGCCCTCGACCGGCTGGGCATTGCCCTGGATCATATAGGTCGAGGAGACCAGGGTCCCGGTGTCGCGGCCCCAGACATCAGCCGCGGCCTGGTCATCGAACAGAGCGAGCTGCCACGGATGCACGCCGATCACGCCGTAACACCAAGCGGCCGACATGTCGCCTTCGCCCAGCGTCATGAGGACGTCGTAGAACACCTGGGGATGCATCTCGTAGCCGCCCCAGCGCTTGGGCTGGAGCACGCGGAACAGACCGGCATCCTGCATCGCCGCGACCACCGCGTCGGGCAGCCGGCGCAGGCGTTCGCCCTCTGCCGCCTGTTCCTTCAGGAAGGGAACCAAGGCGCGGGCCCGCGCGCGGATCTCGTCTTCGCTGGGCACGGTGGTGCCGACTTCGCTGATGCCATCCATGATCATCCCCGGCGTTCCCCCGCCCGCCGGTTTCGGTCGGGCTTGTCGTTGTCCGGGGATGATGCAGGTCTTGCAGATGTCGCAGCATCGTCTAACCGGACTAGATTTGAGGATGCGAAATCACAATATCGCACTGCAAAGAAAAGGAGGATCAAGTGGGCAGGCAGATGGAAAATATCATTCAATTCCGGGAGAAATTCATAAGATATCGCAGCCGCGAGACGATCGCCGGCGGCCCGCGGCCGGCATCATCGACTGTCTCGCCGCCCTTCACATTCGCTGCGCCGCAGCCGATACAGAGGACAGACTGGGCCGCATCGTGCCGCGATCTGTTCTGAGGGAAGCGAGCTATACAATTTATCAATAATTGTAGTATTGTAATTTTCCGGAGAGGAGGCAAATTCGGGTCGACGCGGCTACACTGCGCTCTCGCCGTCTCCTTTCCCGTCTCAGACCGAAGCCCCCAAGAAGTCCCATGCCCGCCCTGCCGCAATCCCACAGTTTCAATGAAACCCAGCAGCGTATCCTGGCCGCCGCCATCACCTGCGTGAAGCAGTGGGGGGTGGAGAAAACCAGCCTGAACGACATCGCCAAGCAGGCTGGCGTCACGCGGCCCACGGTCTATCGCTATTTCGCCAGCCGGAACGAAGTGCTGACCACGGCGCTGATGCAGTCAGCCTATGCTCTGGGCGAGCGGATCATGGCGCATATGGGGGGCATGGCCGATCCCGTCGAGCGTTATGTCGAGACCATCGTCTTCGCCATCGAGCAGATTCCGAACGAGCCCTATCTCTCGATCGTGATGGGCAGCGACTTCATGTCCTATGTTGCGGCCGACGCCCTCAGCAACCAGGAGGGTTGGGCCCTGTGCCTTGCCCTGATGCGCCTGATCCTCGATGGCATCGATCTCGCTGATGACGCCCTGCAAGACATCACCGAAGTGACCATCCGCCTCGTGCTGTCGCTGCTGACCACCACCGGCCCGCGCAAGCGCAGCCCGGACGAGCTTCGCCTCCTGCTGCATCGCTGCCTCGCGCCCATGCTGGAGCGCCACCGCGCACAGGCTTGATCTCCCGCCTTTCGCCGCGGATCCTCCATGGTGGGAAGACGGCTCCCCGCCCGCCGTCGCGCCATGCCCGTGCCAGGTGCCCGCTCTGATCATGACCGATCCGATGATCCCAGACCGCCCGCAGGACAAGACGGACCGACTGGTGCGACATTTCCGCCAGATCATGGTCTGGCCGGTGCAGCTCATGCCGCTCCGCGACCACGGCCCGATCGAGACCCATTGGGAGAAACTGGCGGGTGCTGACTGTCCCTGGTCAGTGCTCGACGACGAATTCACCGAAGACTGCAACGCCTTTCACGAGCGCCATTACGTCGAATTCGTTGCCTTCCTGCCCCATGTCCAACGCTTCATCTACGGTGAGGGCCGCACGGTCGGCGATCACGGCGGCTACGGCGCCTCGCCGATCCGGGTCTACCGCCGCAAGGATGTGGCCAGGGCGCGGGTGCAGTCCCGGGCCGACGGGCCGGTGATCGATTTCGAGGTCATTCACGTCGACCTCTGCTTTTTCTACGACGTCGACGTCGCCTTCCTGGTCGTCGAATTCGCGGCCGACGACATTCCGCTGGCCGATGCCGAAGACACGCTGTTCCGCCTGAGCCGCACCTATCCGACCTTTTGGAACGACGACGGTAGTGCCGTCTATTGCTGCCACAAGGTCGAATGGCTGGATGCTGCCGGCGGGGTCCTGGCCGCCTCGGACTTCCAGGACCGGCGCCGCTATCTTGATTTCACCTGCATCAACCGTGCGCCCTATATCGCCGCCCATTGGCGTTTCCTGATGCACCCCCTCGCCTTGCACCATTCGGACGAAAAAGGGGCGATCCGCTTCCGCCAGCTCGAATACCAGCGCATGCCGGTGATGAGTTATGTCGCCCTGGACGATCCCGCCGTCCTTCAGCGGAGCGACTGGATGCGCCTCGGCCTCGGCACCGCCCCGGGGCCGTCGGGGCAGCTTCCCTTCTCGCGCCGCTTCATGGCCAATTTCGAGACCCGCTTCTGCCTCGACCGCCATTGGGGCGATGCCGGCGATCACGATGGCACGCCGCTTCGAATTGTCTGCTCGCACCATGCCCTCACCATGGTCGGCCAAGCGGGTGACGCCTATTTCAGCGATGCCGAAACCGGCATGCTCAGTCAGTTCCGCCACCAGTATTTCATGATCGCACTGATCGCCCATCTGCACCGTGCATCGCTGCTCATGTTTTCCGACCGGCTGGTCACCGCGATCAGTCACCTCGACGTGGGCGACGTCGAATCGGTGAAGAAATTCAAGCGCGAAATCCGCGGTATCCGGGAGAATTTCCTGCGCTTCAACCACCGTTATTGGTTCCACGAAGTCTCGAACCAGCCCCTTATGCGCGACGTCTTCCGACAACTGCGTGAACAGCTCGAGATCGACCGGCTGTTCGCCGAAGTGCGGGGCGAGGTTGAGGATATGAGCAATTACCTCGATTCCGACAGCGTGCGGCGGCAATCGAATTCCGTGCTGCGGCTGACCGTGGTCACCATCTTCGGCCTGGTCGGCACCCTGGCGACCGGCTTCCTCGGCATGAATCTGATCGCGGCAGCGGACCAACCGCTGTGGCTCCAGATCGTCTATTTCATGGCGGTGTTTATGCCGACCGTCTGGCTGATCGCCTATACGATCATGAAATCCCGAAAACTATCGGACTTCGTCGAACTCTTGTCGGACGAGCGGATCCCGCTCCGTCACAAGCTACGCGGCGTCCGGCCAAAATAGCCGGCGCGAGGCGAAGCGGGAGGGGTGAACCCTCCCGCCCGATCACATTTACTCGCAGAAATAGCCGCCACCCGGGATCGCCCGACCGTCGATGCCGATCGCCTTCGGATGATAGCCGACCGCCTGGTATTTCTTGTCGCCGGTATTCATGGTGGCGCAGATCGAATTCCCCTTGGCCACCAAATCGGCCGGCACCGGCCCAAAAGCCTCCGGCCGGTCCCAAATATGGGAGCTCGCCTTGTCCGGGTCACCGGCCAGGCGCGGCGGAACGTCGGACGGCTTGTCGCCGATCATCGTCGTACAGCCGGCAGCCGTCACCGCCAACACCGCGGCCGAAATGGCCAGCAACATTCGTCCCATCATATTCTTTCTCCCAGTCCCCAGTTTCAACCGATAGCATCAGCACGCCCGGTGCGGATTCTCAAATGTTTCGACACGATGAGTGTACCCGAAACATAACGATTTAGTAGTGGCCTCGCGGTGTCGCAGACACTTCGATGGCCGGATTGCGACGTGCGGGCCGGGGCATGGATTTTGTCGCCCCCCGCCCCTCAACTCGCCTGTCGATACCGTGCCAAGCTCCTGACGACCAGGCTCCGCCCCGATGCTGCCGCGCCTTCCGTAATGCCACGAGTGTCGCCAACGCCTTTCCACCGGAAGGTGGATTGTCGCATCCGGCCCGATCTTCGACGCTTTCCTCGTCAACGCCGGCCGTATGCGGCCCGCTTTTCAAGAGGATGTGACGATGAAAGCTGTTCACCTGCCCTCGACGGCAACCCCGGAGGAAGTCGCCGCCGCCCTTCGCGAGCACGGCTATTGCATCGTCGACAACCTGGTTCCCGAATCCCTGATGGACCAGATCGACGCTGAAATGGGCCCCTACGTGCGGAGTTCCCTCTATGGCGACGACGGCTTCGTCGGCAAGCTGACCAAGCGGACCGGCGCGATGATCGCCCGTTCCCCGGCGGCCCGCGAACTGATCATGAACCCGACGGCGATCGGCACCGCCGGCAAGTTCCTGGAAAAGGCGACCACCTTCCAGCTCCACCTGACCCAGATCATCAGCGTCTTTCCGGGCTCCAAGGCCCAACCGATCCACCGCGACCAGGTCGCCTGGGATTTCTTCCCCTTCCCGAAGGACTACGAGGTCCAGTGCAACATCCTCTGGGCGATGACCGATTACACCGAGGAGATGGGGGCGACGCGCGTGGTCCCGGGCAGCCACCTGCTCGACGACCGCGAATATACGATCGAGGAATCGATCCCGGCTGAAATGACCCGGGGCTCCGCCCTGTTCTACACCGGCAAGGTCTATCACGGCGCGGGCGAGAACAAGTCAGACAAGATCCGGCAGGCGATCAACATCACCTATGCCGTCGGCTGGGTGCGTCAGGAAGAGAACCAGTATCTGACTACGCCGCTCGAGATCGCCAAGACCTTGCCCGAAGACCTGCTGAAAGTCATGGGCTACCAGATGGGCTGCTTCGCCATGGGCTATGTCGGCGACTTCGAAGATCCGATGACCGTCCTGCACCCACCGGCGGAACGCAAGGTGCTGAACACCGACATCATCAAGAAGAAGGTCGACGAGGCGATGGACGCCAAGAAACTGTTCACCGACAGCACGGCCGCCTGAAGGAGGGAGTCCCCATGATCACCAGGACCAATCCAGCCGTCGACTATCTCGGCACCGACGTTTTCGACGGCCTCGCCTTCTGCCAGTCGGTCCGGGCCGGCGATACCGTCTATTATGCCGGGGTCGCCCCCCTGAAAGGCACGCTGGAAACCCTCGAACTGGTCGGTACGGGCGACATGGCGGCCCAGTTCGAATATGTTCTCGGCGTCATCGACGCCTGCCTGAAGGCAGACGGGCTCGACCGCAGCAAGCTCGTCACTTGGACCTTCTATACGACCGA
>JAYSCC010000049.1:0-11496 GCA_041915065.1 Zavarzinia sp. | reverse complement strand
GTTCTCCTTCACCACGACGCGCGATCCGTCGCTGCGCTTCATCAACGGCCAGTTCACCATGATCGGCATCGAGGTCGAGGGCCGGCCGCTGCTGCGCGCCTATTCGGTCGTCTCGGCCAATTACGAAGAACATCTGGAGTTCTTGTCGATCAAGGTGCCGGACGGGCCCCTGACCTCGCGTCTCCAGCACATCAAGGTGGGCGATACCGTGCTGGTCGGGCGGAAGCCGACGGGCACGCTGATCGCCGACAACCTGCTGCCCGGCAAGCATCTCTACCTGCTCTCGACCGGCACCGGCCTCGCCCCCTTCATGTCGATCATCAAGGACCCCGAGGTCTACGAGAAGTTCGACAAGGTGATCCTGGTCCACGGCGTCCGCGAAGTCGCCGAACTCGCCTATCACGAGCAGATCGAGAAGGAATTGCCGGAGAACGAATTCTTCGGCGAATTCGTGCGCGACAAGCTGATCTATTATCCGACCGTGACGCGCGAGCCCTTCCGCAACCAGGGCCGGCTGACCGACCTGATCGCCAACGGCAAGCTGTTCGCCGACATCGGCCTGCCGCCGATCTCGTCCGAAGACGACCGCGTCATGCTGTGCGGCAGCCCGCAGATGCTGGGCGACATGGTGAATTGGCTCCAGGCCCACGGCTTCACCGAAGCCAGTTTCTCCAAGGCCGGCCATTACGCGATCGAGAAGGCTTTCGTCGAAAAATAGGGCCGGTTAGCCTTGGCGCCTCGTAAACAGAGTTGCGCCATGGCCCTGCCCGATCGACCGAACGTCCTCTTCATCACCGCCGACCAGTGGCGGGGCGAATGCCTCGGCAGCCTCGGCCACATGGTCTCGACCCCGACCCTCGACCGTCTGGCGGCCGAGGGCGTGTTGTTCCGGCGCCATTATGCCAGTGCCGCCCCCTGCGGGCCGAGCCGGGCCTGCCTGCACACCGGCATGTATCTGATGAACCACCGCTCGGGCACCAACGGCACCCCGCTCGACGCGCGCTTCACCAATGTCGCCAAGGAGGCGCGCAAGCTCGGCTATGCGCCGACCCTGTTCGGCTATACCGATACCGCGGCCGACCCGCGCGGCCGCCCGGCCGACGATCCGGCACTGGCGACCTATGAGGGCGTGCTGCCCGGCTTCGACATCGGCTGCCGACTGCCGGAGGAGCCCACGGCCTGGCTGAAGTGGCTGCGCGCCAAGGGCTATGACGTGCCGCCCGACCTCGAGATCTATCACCCGGTCGAGAATTACCCGGGCGCCGAGGGCAAGGGGCCGAGCTACCCGCCGCCGCCCTTCCCGGCGGAAGATTCGATCACCGCCTTCCTCACCGGCGAAGTCCTGGCTCACCTGGAGAGCGAGGGCGAACGACCCTGGTTCGTCCATCTGTCCTGGCTCCGGCCGCATCCGCCCTGGGTCGCCTCCGAGCCCTACAACACGATGTTCGACGCCGATGCGGTGCCCGGCTTCATCCGCCGCGAGGCCCGGGTCGAGGAAGCGACGCAGCACCCCTGGCTCGCCTTCCAGATGGGCCGCGCCGGCTATCGCGCCCCCGAATCCGACATTGTGATGCGCCAGTTCAAGGCGACCTATTACGGGCTGATGCGCGAGGTCGACGACCAGCTGGCCCGGATCGTCGCCTGGCTCAAAGAGAACGGGCAATACGAGCGGACCCTGATCGTCTTCACCTCGGACCATGGCGAGCAGATGGGCGACCATTGGCTGCTCGGCAAATCGGGCTATTTCGACCAGAGCTTCCATATTCCCCTGATCATCCGCGACCCACGCAAGAATGCCGACGGCACCCGCGGCACCGTGGTCGAGCATTTCACGGAATCGGTCGATGTGACGCCGACCATCCTCGACTGGCTCGGCCTCGAGGTGCCGGTGCAATGCGACGGCACCAGCCTGATGCCCTTCGTGCTGGGCCAGAAGATCGAAGGCTGGCGCGACGCCGTCCATTGGGAATACGACTTCCGCGACATCCGCGGCGCCGCGCCGGAGAGCGAGCTGGGCCTCACCATTGAGGGCTCCAACCTCGCGGTGATCGCGGACGAGGCGGTGAAATACGTCCATTTCGCCGGGCTCGACGCCCTGCTGTTCGACCGCCAAGCCGATCCCGGCGAATTCGCCAATCTGGCCGCCAGCCCCGAGAAGGCCGGCCTGCTCGCCCGCTATGCCCAGAAGATGCTGTCCTGGCGCATGCGCCACATGGAACGCAGCCTGAGCCATTGGCACCTGGGCGAGGGCGGCCCGGTGTTCCGGCGCTGAGGCCCCGGTGACCAGAGCCCGGGAACCCTATCGCTTCGGCGTGACCCGGGCGCCAGAACTGGCGGCGCCGGGCGGGGTCTGGCTCAACGTGCCGGGCCCGCTCAGCCTCCGCGATCTGCGCGGGCGCTTGGTAATCCTGGATTTCTGGACTGCCGGCTGCGTCAACTGCCACCACGTGCTGCCGACACTGGCGATGATCGAGGCGCGTTTCCCGCGCGAAGTGGCGGTGATCGGCATCCACAGCCCGAAATTCCCGGCCGAGCGCGACCCGGCGCTGGCGGCCGCCGCGATCGCCCGCCTGGGCATCGGCCACCCGGTGCTGCACGACCCCGGAATGCACCTCTGGCGTCACTATGCCGTGCGCGCCTGGCCGACCCTGGTGCTGATCGGCCCGGACGGCAAGATCGTGGCCAGCGATGCGGGCGAGCCCGACGCCGCCCGCCTGATGGCCGCGGTCGAGGCGATCGTGATGGCCGGGCGGAGCGCCGGCAGCCTGCTGCCCGCCAGCCTGAGCCTGACGCCCGCCGCCCTGCCCGGCGGGCGCTTCGCCTTCCCGGGCAAGATCCGCCGCCTGCCCCTGCCCCTCGGCCGGGCCGATTATGTGCTGGCGGATAGCGGCCATCACCAGGTCGTGCTGCTCGACGCCCAGGGCGGCGAGGTGGCGCGGATCGGGTCCGGCATCGCCGGGCCGGGCGATGGGCCTTGGGGCGGGGCGCGTTTCAATGCGCCGCAGGGCGTTTTCGCCGACGGCACGGCGATCTGGGTCGCGGACACGGGCAATCACCTGATCCGGCGGATCGACCTCGGCTCCTTCATGGTCTCGACCGTGGCCGGTTACGGGCGGCGCGGGCCGATCCTGCAGGATCCCCTGCCCGGCCCGATCGCCGGCCTCGCCTCGCCCTTCGATCTCGTCGGCGACGGGCGCCAGCTCTTGGTCGCCAATGGCGGCACCCACCAGATCCTGGCCTATGACCTCGGCCACGGCATGATGCGGCCCCTCGCCGGCAATGGCGCCGAGGGCTTGCGCGACGGCGCCGGTTTCGACGCCGTGCTGGCCCAGCCGAGCGGGCTCGACCGGGCGGCGGACGGCACCATCGGTTTCGTCGATGCCGAAAGCTCCGCCCTTCGCCTGCTCGATCCCGTGACCGGCGCGGTCACCACCCTGGCGGGCCAGGGCCTGTTCGATTTCGGCGCCGTCGACGGCACGGCCGAGAGCGCCCTGATGCAGCATCCCCAGGCGCTCTGCTTCGACGGGCCGCGGCATCTCCTGGTCGCCGACAGCCTGAACGGCCTGATCCGCCGCTTCGACCGCGACACGGGCCGGCTGGAGACGCCGGAGCAGGCCTGCGAAGACCCGGTCTGCCTGCCCGGCGGCGCGCCCAACGGGATCTGCCCGGACGGGGCCGGCGGCTTCATCCTCGCCGATACCGACAATCACCGGCTGCTGCGGTTCGATCCGGCGCGCGGGACGACGGTGACTTTCGCCGCATGATGATAGAGTGCAATTCGCCCTGATTCGTGCCGGTGAGAAAGACATGGCGAACGCCCGCGACACCAAGCTGCCCGTGCCGACCGAGGCGCCGCTGCGCGTCAAGCCGCCGGCGCCGGCACCCGACGCTTCGCTGGGCGGGTTGATCGGCTGGGCCTTCGTGCTGGCGGTGACGCTCGGCTGGCTCGCCGCCGCCGGGGTCTATCTGGGCGACGTGGTGGGCCTGACCGCGCTGGGCAATCTGGCGCCGCATGAATTGGCGGCGGTGCTAACCGGCGTCTTCGGCCCGCTCGCCGTGCTCTGGCTGGTCGCCCTGATGCTGGACCAGCGCGCCACGGTGCTGCGGGCGCTGGGCGGCCGCCCGGCCGTGGCGCCGCGCCTGCCCGTCACCGCCCCGGCGCCCAGTGTCGGCGCCGAAGGGGCTGCCCGGGTGAAGGCCGAGACCGATGCTCTCCGTATCGCCACCCTCGAAGCGCGCGAAGCGACCCAGGACCTGGTCGCCCTGGTCTCCAACCGGATCGAAGACCTGCGCAAGGTGATGCAGGAAGCGCGCGAGACCCGTTCCACCATCGGCGGCGCGCTCGACGCCCTGTCCAGCGCTACCCGCTCGACTTCCGATGCGCTTTCCGGCGCGCTGGCCGCGATCGAGCAGCAGGTCGACCAGCGCCTGACCCGGCTCGCCGATGCCGCCCGCTCCGCCGCTTCCGCCTCGGCCGCCGCCTCGGCCGACCTGCAACGCCAGTCCGACGCCATGCTGGCCGCGGGCGACGCGGCCGCCGACAAGGCCGATGCCGCGGCCGCCAAGCTCCGCCAGGTCGGCACCGACCTCGACCTCGCCGCCGGCCGCGTGGTGAGCGCCGCGGACGACGCCTTCGCCACCCAGGACCGGCGGGTCGACGCGATCGAAAAGGCGCTGGCCCGGGTCGGCGCCATCAATGCGACATTGGACGAGAGCATCGGCTCGACCCGCGCCGGCATGATGGGGCTCGAAGACGCCGCCTCGGGTATCGCCCGGCGCCTGTCCGACGCCACCGAAGCCCTGTCGGGCGAGAGCCTGCGGCTGCGCGATCTGGCCGAAGCCAGCCAGGCGGCCATCACCATGGCCGCCGGCTCGACCGCCCGCGCCGGCCAGGCGGTGGGCGAGGCCAGTGATACCGCGCTGGCCAAGCTGCAGCAGACCGAACGCAACCTGCGCGCCCTGGTGACCGCGACCCAGTCGGAAGTCGGCCGCGCGGTGACCGATTTCGCCACCCTCGGCGAGACGCTGCGCCGAAGCGCCAGCGAACACGCGGAAATCACCACCAGCGCCACCCAGCGTGCCACCGTGGCCCGCGACCAGCTCCGCCGCGTCGCCGAGGAGATCGCCGGCGCCGGCAACGAGGCGAGCGCCCGCAGCCACGCCGCCGCCGATGCGCTGCGGAACAGCGCCACCGCCCTGACCGCCCATGCCGACGATGCCCTCGGCCGGCTCGGCGAAGTGGGCCAGGGCTTCGAGGCGCTGGCCACCAGGCTCCGCACCGCGGTCGACGACGCCCAGGCGCGTGGCGGCGAGGCCGGCCGCATCGCCGCCGAAACAGCGCGAGAACTGGCCCGTGCCGGCGAAAAGCTGAAAGACGAGCTGCGCGCCATGGAGGCGGCGATCGACGATCACGCCCGCACCCTGGAAACCGCCGCCGGCCGCGCCGCCACCTCGATCGAGGAGGCGGGCCGCCGCTTCGCCGCCGAGGCCGGCAACCTGGACGACGAGACGGTGCGCGCGGTCGCGACGGTCGACAATGCCATCAAGTCGCTGGCCCGCCAGGGCACCGACGTGATCGCCACCGCCGACAATGCGGTGCAGCGCCTGGGCACCGTGGTGACCGGCTTCCGCCAGCGCGCCGACGCCCTGGCCGAGAGCGCCACCGCCGCCGAACGCCGCCTGAACGAGAGCGCCGCCGCCCTGGACGGCCGCGCCCGCGAGCTGACCGGCACCGCCGATACCGCGGGGGCAAGGGTCGAGCAGGCGGCAGATACGATCGAACGGCGCGGCCGCGACCTCGAAAGTGCCGCCGACCGGGCGAGCGCCCGCATCGATGCCGCGGTGAGCGCCATCCAGCGCCAGGGCGACGTCATCGCCGGCGTCGCCGACAAGGCGACCAACGAGACCGGCAAGGCAGGCCAGATGCTGGATGCGATCGGCGCCACCATCGACCAGCGGATCGCCACCGCCCGCGCCCAGGTCGCCGACGCCGAACGCACACTCGGCGCTTTTGCGGCCCGGCTGGACGCCGCCGCCCAGGGCGCCGTGGGCAATCTGAACCTGCTGATCGAAACCCTGGAACGCGACGATTCGGGCCTGGCGGCCCAGGCCGGCGAAGCCATCTCCAAACTCCGCGAGATGAGCGGGGCTATCGCGGTCGAGCGCCAGTCGCTGCTCGAATCCTCGGCCAAGAGCCGCGAGGAACTGGAAACCGCGATCGTCATGGCGACCAGGCGCGGCGCCGAGCTGAAGACCCTGGCCGATGAGACGGCAGGCGCGCTCGGCCAGATCGCCCGCAACCTGGCGACCGAGACCCAGCAGCTCTCCGGCCGGGCGGACGAGACCCGGCGTGCCATGGGCGACCTGGTGAAGGCGATGGCCCATGAGGTCGAGGAACTGGGCGCCACCGCCGCCGGGATCGAGGTGAAGCGCCATGATCTCGAAGACGCCGACCGCCGCCAGCGCCGCCAGAACGCGGTGAAGGCCTCGGCCGCGGTGATCGAGGGGCTGAACGGCCTCTCCGTCGACCTCGCCCGCACCTTCGAGGACGAGGACCTGCCGGACGATCTGTGGCGCCGCTACCTGGGCGGCGAGAAGGGCGTCTTCACCCGCCGCTTGCTCGGTGCCCGCAGCCGCGACGGCCATGCCGGCATCGCCGCCAAATATCGCGACGACGGCGAATTCCGCACCTATGTCGACCGCTATATGCGCCAGTTCGACGAACTGATGCGCCTCGCCGCCGAGGTCGACGACGAGGACGTGCTGGCCGCCGCGCTGAAATCCTCCGACATCGGTAAGCTGCATCGCCTGCTGGTCGCCGCCCTCGGGCGCGACCGCTGACCTTGGACAGCGCGGCGGTCCGGCGCCGGATCCGCCGGCGCTTCCTCCGCGCACTGGCGCTGGGTCTGGTCGCCGCCCCGCTCTCCCTCGTCTTGCTCTACCGGATCCTGCCGGTGCCGGCGACGCCGCTCATGCTGCTCCGCCTCGCCGAAGGTTACGGCATCTCGCATGACTGGGTCGGTTACGACGACATCGCCCCGGCCATGGTGCGCGCGGTGATTGCGGCCGAGGACGGCAAGTTCTGCCACCACTACGGTTTCGACTGGCAGGCGATCGACGATGCCCTGGACGCCATCGGCGAAGGCCGGCGGCGGCTGCGCGGCGGCTCGACGATCAGCCAGCAGACGGCCAAGAACGTCTTCCTGTGGCCCGGCCGCTCGTGGCTGCGCAAGGGACTGGAAGCCGGTTTCACGGTCGCCATCGAGACCCTGTGGGGCAAGCGCCGGATCATCGAAGTCTATCTGAATTCGGTCGAATTCGGCCCCGGCATTTACGGCGTCGAGGCGGCCGCGCGTTACCATTTCGGCAAGTCGGCGGCCGATCTCTCGGCGCCCGAGGCGGCCTTGCTGGCCGCCGTGCTGCCCAACCCGATCCGCTTTTCCGCCTCGAAACCCTCGACCTACGTCAGGTCCTATGCCCGGCGTATCCAGGGCCGCCTGGCCGACCTCGGCAAGGACGACGTGCCGCCCTGCGAATGAGGCCGCGGCTCAGAGCTGCTTGCCGGCGTTCGGGTTGTTCTGCGCCAGAACCCATTCGACCAGCTCGCGCATGGTCTTGCCGAGGGCACCGTCGAAGGCGGCGACGATCGCCTTCATGTCGTTCACCTGCAGGGCCGTCTCGGTGTCGAAGGTCTGGGCCGCGATGATCACCTGCTGGGGCTGCATGATCAGCTTGGCGTTGAGGCGGACGTGGATCACCGGCGGCTTGTCGAGGCCGTTGCGGTATTCCGCCTGGAATTCCCGGAGTTCCGAGATCAGGTTGAAGTCCGCCCGGAGGCCGACCGCCTGACGCCCGACGGCGACGATCCGTTTGCTGTTCTCGAAACTCTCGACCAGCAGGGTCTGGACCATGCGCGGCGCCCGTTCGGCCCAGCGCGCATTGTCGAAATATTTGACCTCGGTGGTCGACGGCATCAGGGCGATGTAGTCGGTGTCGAGGGCACGCGATGCCAGCGGTTCCTCGACCACGAGCTGCCAGTTGACCTGGGCGCCGGGCGCGAAATCGTTCTTCGAGGTCAGGGTGTAGAGGCTCGGCGTCGTCGTCGCCGCCTTGAACAGCCCGCCGCAGCCGGCGAGCGAAAGGGCGGCGGCACCGGCGCCGGCCTGGCCCAGGAAGCGGCGGCGGCCGGGGGAAACACAGGCATCGGTCATCGGGGCGAATACCTCATCGGGGGGCGTACTCCGGCCGCTGGGTTCCGAGCAGGAAGCGCGAGGGATCGCTGTCGAGCCTCTCGCCGACCCGCTCCAGGGTGGCGACCAGACGGCGCGCCTCGGTGATGAATTTGGCGAATTGGGTCAGGCCCTCGTCGGCGAATTCGTCGATCGAGCGGCGGTTGCTGATGACCAGATCGCGCAGCGCCACGGCGAATTGCTCGATCGCGTCCATCGCCTTCTTGGCATCGCCGGTGATCGACGAGATCGAGCGCGCGGCATCGGCGATCGAGCCGGAAACCGTGTTGACGTTGTCGATGATTTCCTGGATCTCGTTCGACTTGGCGGCGATCGCAGCCGTCACCGTCTCGATGTTGGCGAGGGTGCGGCGGACCGATTCCTGATTCTCGGGACTGACGAAATTCTTCGCCTGGTCGAGGATCTCGGCCGAGTTGCGCAGCACTTCGGGAAGTGTCGCGATGACCTGGGCGAGGCCGCCCTGCTTGCTCTGGATGATCGGCGGCTCGCCGCTCGGATCGCGCTCCAGGAGCGGACTCTGGCCCTGGCCGGCGGTCATCTGGACATAGGCGACGCCGGTGATGCCCTGGGATTCGAGCTTGGCCACCGTGTCCTTGCGGACCGGCGTACCGGCTGCCACGTCGACCTCGACCTTGACCCGGCTGGGGTCGTTGCGGTCGAGGGTGATCTTGCCGACCGAACCCACCTTGATGCCGTTGTAGCGGACGTCGGAACCTTCGCCGAGACCGTCCACCGCACCCTGGAAATAGATCACGTAGCGATCGAAGGCCGGTGCCCGCCCGGCCCCTGCGAGCCACAGCGCGAAGGCGAAGCCGGCGATCAGCAGGGCCAGGGTGACCGAGCCGATGAACAGATAATTGGCGCGGGTTTCCATGCGTCAGAGCCCCTTCCGCGCTTCCAGTCGCGCCTTGGCATCGAGGGCGGCGCGCCCGCGCGGTCCGTGGAAATACTCGACGATCCAGGGATCGGTCTGTTGCAACATCTCTTCCATCGTGCCGACGACCATAACACGTTTCTGGCCGAGCACGGCGATGCGGTCGCACACGGTGGCCAATGTGTCGAGGTCGTGGGTGACCAGGAAGACGGTGAAACCGATGGTATCGCGAAGATCGGCGATCAACCGGTCGAAGGCGGCGGCGCCGATCGGATCGAGGCCGGCCGTCGGCTCGTCCAGGAAGACGATCTCGGGATCGAGGGCGAGCGCCCGGGCGAGGCCGGCGCGCTTCTTCATGCCACCCGAAAGTTCGGAAGGATATTTGTCGGCCGCATCGGCCGGCAGGCCGGCGAGGGCGATCTTGAGCGCCGCGATCTCGTCCAGGATCTTGCCCTTGAGGCCGAGATGTTCCTTGAGCGGGACCTGGATGTTCTGCGCCACGGTCAGGGACGAGAACAGGGCACCGTTCTGGAACAGGATGCCCCAGCGCTCCTCGATCTTGCGCCGCTCGGCCGGGGCCATGTGCAGAATGTCCTGGCCGAAGACTTCGATCGAACCGGTCTTCGGCTGGTTCAGGCCGACGATGGTGCGCAGCAGGACCGATTTGCCGGTGCCCGAACCGCCGACCAGGGCGATGATTTCGCCCCGCCGCACGTCAAGGTCCAGCTTGTCGTGCACCACCTGGGTGCCGAATGCGTTGCGGATGCCGCGCAGGCGGATGATGGGATGATCGGCGTCCACGTCAGATCCCGATCGTCGCGAAGAAGATCGAAAAGGCGGCGTCGAGCACGATCACCAGGAAGATGCCCTTCACCACCGACTGGGTGGTGCGCCGGCCGACCGATTCCGAGCTGCCCTCGACCTGCAAGCCCTCGAGGCAGCCGACGACGGCGATGGTGACGGCGAAGAAGGGCGCCTTGACGACACCGACGAAGAAGGTCTTCCAGGACACCGCGGCGGCCAGCCGGTTCATGAAGGCGTCGGGCGGGATGCCCAGGGTCGCCCAGGACATCACCATGCCGCCCAGGAGACCCATGACGTCGGCGAAAAAGGCGAGGCAGGGCAGCATGACAGCAAGCGCGATCACCCGCGGCACGACCAGGACCTCGACCGGATCGAGGCCGAGGGTACGCATGGCGTCGACTTCCTCGTTCAGCTTCATCGAGCCGATCTGGGCCGTGAAGGACGAGCCGGAACGGCCCGCGATGACGATCGCGGTCAGCAGGATGCCGAGTTCGCGCAGGACCGAGATGGCAACCAGGTTGACCACGAAGATCTGCGCCCCGAACAGGCGGAGCTGGTCGACGCCCTGATAGGCGATGACGACACCGATCAGGAAGGAGATCAGGCCGACGATGGGCATCGCCTCGATCCCGGTCGCCTGCATCTGGGCGAAGGTCGAGGTCAGGCGGAAACGGCCGGGATGCACGAAGGCGAGGCGGATCAGCGCCGCCACCGTCTCGCCCAGGAAGGAGACGAGTTGCACGCCGTCGCGTCCGGCAAGGGCGACCGAGCGGCCGAAATCGCCGACCATGCGGGCGAGCGGCGAGAGCCGCGGCGGCTTCTCCGGGGCCGGCCGGTCGGCCTGGGCGACCTGGCCCAGCAGGACCTCGTATTCGGGGCTGGCACCGACGATCGCAGCCCCCGCCCCCGCCGCCTGCCAGCGCGCCGCTGTGCGGTGCACGAGCCAGGCCCCCACGGTATCGATCGCCTCGAGCGCGCCGAGATCGAGTTCCAGGCCACGGCCGGCCGGTGCCGGCAAGGCATCGAGGGCATGATCCAGGCGGTCGGCGTTGCCGACCACCCAGCGTCCGGCCAGGACGGCACGGACGTGTCCCGTCTCCTCGGCAATGGTGAGCAGGCCGGTTCCGGCGGAAGGCGTCATGGTCGCATGGTGGAGCGTCCGGCGCGATCACGCAACCGCGACCGTGCCCCGGCCGATCTTGGTGATCATGTAATCCAGGCTCTCGGTATCCACCCGGTCGCCGAAACCGGTGAGGATACGCGCCACCACGAGGTCACGGTAATGTTCCTTGGCCCCCGGTTCGTCGCGCAGCTCGGTCTCTTCGGCCGCGATCATGGCGACTCGGGCGAGCGGAAGCTGTTCCTCCGGCATGCCGGCGGCAACGAACAGGCGGGCGATACCCTGGCCGCCCGGATCGTTCAGGAGCTGATGGGCATTGGCGGCCGGGATGCCGGCGCGCCGGGCCATCGCACTTTCGAAGAAGAGATAATCGCCGGTCAGCAGCGCCCGCATCATCAGGGTGGGGGTCAGGCGGCCGGCGCGGTCGAGCGACTCGATGAAGCCTTCGA
>JAYSCC010000048.1:0-11533 GCA_041915065.1 Zavarzinia sp. | reverse complement strand
AAACTGGTGACCGCCAATGCCTATATGGGCGCCCGGCCGATCGCGGCGGCGCTCGACGCCGGAGCGGAGATCGTCATCACCGGGCGCTGCGTCGATTCCGCCGTCACCCTCGGGCCGCTGGTGCATCACTTCGGCTGGTCCTGGCAGGATTGGGACCGGCTCGCCCAGGGCTCCCTCGCCGGCCATCTGATCGAATGCGGCGCCCAGGGGACGGGCGGCTTGTTCACCGATTGGCGCGCGGTGCCCGGCTGGGAAGACATGGGCTTCCCGATTGTCGAAGTCGCATCCGACGGCAGCTTCCTGCTGACCAAGCCGGCAGGCACCGGCGGGCTGATCTCCCCGCTCTCCGCGGTCGAGCAGATGCTCTACGAGATCGGCGATCCCGGCGCCTATCTGTTGCCCGACGTCGCTTGCGACCTGCGTGCCGTCCGCCTCGAACAGGCGGGGCCGGACGTGGTGCGCGTTACCGGCGCCCATGGTCGCGCCCCCAGCGGCAAGCTCAAGGTCAGCGCCACGGTGGCCGATGGCTTCAGGACCATCGGCACGGTCACCATCGGCGGGCGCGAGGCGGTGCCGAAAGCGGAACGGGCCGGAGCCGCCATCCTGGCCCGGGCGCGCCGCCTGATCGCGGAAAAGGGCTTGGCGCCGCTGGCCGAGACCTCGATCGAGGTGCTGGGTTCCGAAGCGACCTATGGTCCCCACGCCGGCCTCGGCGCCAAGGGCGTGCGCGAAGTCGTCTTGAAGATCGGCGCCCGCGCCGCCAGTGCCGACAGTCTCGAAGTCCTGGCCCGCGAAGTGGCGCCGGCCGCGACCGCGACCGCGCAAGGCTTGACCGGCCTCTATGCCGGGCGGCCGGCGGTGCAGCCGGTGTTCCGCACCTTCTCCTTCCTGTGGCCCGCCGCCCAGGTCCCGG
Source organism: Zavarzinia sp. (assembly GCA_041915065.1). Classification (GTDB taxonomy): domain Bacteria; phylum Pseudomonadota; class Alphaproteobacteria; order Zavarziniales; family Zavarziniaceae; genus Zavarzinia. The sequence goes on along the minus strand of JAYSCC010000048.1, from coordinate 10,620 downwards.
CCACGGTGACCATGGGCGACAGCACCCAGGTGATCGAAACTCCGGAACCACCCGCCGCCCAGCCGGCGCCGGACGTGCTGCCGGTCGCGGCGGCCCCGGGGACGGGGGCGGCGGTGCCACTGATCGCCCTCGCCGTCGGCCGTTCGGGCGACAAGGGCGATATCGCCAATATCGGCATCGCGGCGCGCGACCCCGCCTATCTGCCCTTCATCCGGGCCGCCTTGACGCCCGAAGCGGTGGCGCGCTGGTTCGGCCATACCGGGGTTTCCCGGGTCGAGCGTTTCGACTTGCCGGGCAGCAACGCCTTGAATTTCATGCTGCATGATTCGCTCGGCGGCGGCGGTGTCGCCTCGATCCGGATCGATCCCCAGGGCAAGGCCTTCGCCCAGATGCTGATGGATTTCCCGGTGCCGGTGCCGCCTGGCCTGGTCGCCTTCGACGAGTGACGATGATGGAACGCTTTGGTTACACCGACGACGAGCTGCTGGCCCTGCCGCTCGCCCACCGCGACGGCTTGCTGGCGGGCAAGGTGGCCCTGGTCTCCGGCGCCGGCACGGGGATCGGGCGCACCGTCGCTTCGGTGCTCGGCCGGCTCGGCGCCAGGCTGGTGCTGAGCGGGCGGAAGCCCGAGAAGCTGGAGGCGACGGCGGCCCTGCTGGCCAAGGCGGGGGTGGAGACGCTGGTCCATCCGGCGTCGATCCGCGATCCCGATGCGGTCGCCGCCCTGCATGACGCCGCCTGGAAGCATTTCGGCGCGGTCGACATCTTGGTGAACAACGCCGGCGGCCAGTTCCCCCAGGCGGCGATCGATTTCGCGCCCAAGGGCTTCAATGCCGTGGTCGACACCAATCTGTCGGGCACCTGGTACATGATGCAGGCGGCGGCACGGCAGTGGCGGGATGCCGGCAAGCCCGGGGCCATCGTCAATATCGTCGCCGTGGTCGGCCGGGGCATGCCGGGCGTCGCCCATACCTGCGCGGCGCGGGCGGGCGTCATCGCCCTCTCCAAGACCGTGGCGGTCGAATGGGCGCCCCTCGGCATCCGCATCAACTGCATCGCGCCGGGCATCATCGCGACCGAGGGCATGAACGTCTATCCCGACGAAGCGCGCCGGGACATGCCGAATACCAACCTGATGCGCCGCTTCGGCACGGCGCTGGACGTTGCGGATTCGGTCGTCCATCTGGCCGGGCCGAGCGGCAATTTCATCACCGGCGAAGTCCTCCATATCGATGGCGGCAACCAGATCTGGGGCGATCAATGGACCATTCCGCGCCCCGACTGGTTCTCGACCCCGCAAGCCTCGCCCTTCCCGGGCCGCTGAACCGGCACGATTTGCGCCGACGCATCGACCGGCCCCCCCTCTATCGTCATGGCCGTGCTCGACACGGCCATCCACGAGAACACCGAGCCGGGCGGAGAGACGTGGATCGCCGGGTCGAGCCCGGCGATGACAATCAAAGGCTGGTTTTCTCGACGACGCTGCTGCCGAACTTTCTCGACCGGACAGCGGTGGGACGCGCAGGGGGCATGACGGATGAGGCGCGCGGCCGGTGCCTCTCGGGCGTTCGATCGCCGCCCCGCCCCTTGAAAGCGCCGGGCGGGGCGCGCAAGCTGCCGGCCTCGGTACGAGGCTTGGCACAGAATGACCGCAAACGGCAGCAACCGTCGCCCTTCCAATCTCTTCTATCAGAGCGGCAACCGCCGCCCGCCGGTCGACCGGGCCGAAGGCATCTACATCTGGGACCAATATGGCCGCCGGGTGATCGACGGTTCCAGCGGCGCCATGGTGGTCAATCTCGGCCACGGCAACCGGAACGTCCTCGACGCCATGAAGCGCCAGATGGACAAGGCGACCTTCGCCTATCGCCTGCATTTCGAAAACGATCCGGCGGAAGACCTGGCCACCCGGCTGACCCGGTTCATGCCCGCCGGCTTCGACCGGGTCTTCTTCGTCTCCGGCGGTTCGGAAGCGGTCGAATCCTGCCTGAAGCTGGCCCGCCAATATGCCGTGGCGACCGGCCAGGCCGGGCGTTTCAAGGTGATCTCCCGCTTCCCCTCCTATCACGGCTGCACCCTGGGCGCGCTGGCAGTCACCGGCTATGCCGCGCTGGCGGCGCCCTTCGCCGCCATGATGCATGAGATGCCGAAGATCCCGGCGCCGACCGCTTATCTCGACCGCGACGACCTGACGATGGAACAGCGCGGCATCCGCTATGCCGACATGCTGGAAGCCGCGATCAAGGCGGAGGGGCCGGAAACTGTGCTCGCCTTCATCATGGAGCCGGTCGGCGGCGCGTCGACTGGGGCCCTGGTGGCGCCGGACAGCTATTACCCGCGCGTCCGCGAAATCTGCGACCGCTACGGTGTTCTGCTGATCCACGACGAGGTGATGGGCGGCGCCGGGCGGACAGGCAAATTCCTCTCCGGTGATCATTGGCCGGGGCGGCCCGACCTGGTGGCGCTCTCGAAGGGCCTCGGCTCCGGCTATTGCCCGCTCGGCGCCATGGTGGCGCCGGACCGGATCGTGCAGCCGGTGCTCGAAGCCGGCGGCTTCCTGCATGGCTTCACCTATGCCGGCAATCCGCTCGCCTCCGCCGCCGGCCTCGCCGTGCTCGACGAGATCGAACGCCTCGACCTGATCGCCCACGCCGCTGCCATGGGCGAGATCCTGAAATCCCGCCTCGAAGGCTTGAAGGCCCGCTTCCCCTTCATCGGCGACGTGCGCGGCAAGGGCCTGCTGCTGGCGGCCGAAATGGTCGCCGATGCCAAGACCATGAAGGTCCTGCCCAAGGAGTTGAACGCCTATCAGCGGATCGTCGACATCGCCTACGACAAGGGCCTGATCATCTATTCCAGGCGGACCCGGGGCGGTTACGAGGGCGATCATTTCCTGGTCTGCCCGCCGATGATCATCACCCCCGCCCAGATCGACGAGGTGATGGATATTCTGGTCGACAGTCTCGAAGACCTGGCGGCGGAACTCCGCCTGCCGGTGAACGGGTGACGCCATGGCGGCACGCAAAGTCGTCATCACCTGCGCGGTCACGGGCTCGATCCACACCCCGACCATGAGCCCCTATCTGCCGGTGACGCCGGACGAGATCGCCGAACAGGCGATCGCCGCAGCCGAGGCGGGGGCCGCCATCCTGCATCTCCACGCCCGCGATCCCGCCGACGGACGGCCGAGCCCGGATTCGGACGTCTTCATGCAATTCCTGCCGCGCATCCGGCAAGCGACCGACGCGGTCGTCAACATCACCACCGGCGGCTCCTCCGCCATGACGCTGGACGAGCGGCTGGCGGCGCCGCTCCGGGCCGAGCCGGAGATGTGCTCGCTCAATATGGGCTCGATGAATTTCGGCCTGTTCCCCCTGGTCGATCGCTATCCCGAGTGGAAGCACGATTGGGAGCCGCGGCTGCTGGAGAACACCCGCGACACCATCTTCAAGAACACCTTCAAGGATATCGAAGGCATCCTCGAACGCCTGGGCAAAGGTTGCGGCGCTCGCTTCGAGTTCGAATGCTACGACGTCGGCCATCTCTACACGCTCGCCCATTTCCGCGATCGCGGCCTGGTGCAGGGGCCGCTCTTCATCCAATTCGTGCTCGGCGTGCTGGGCGGCATCGGGCCGGATCCGGAAAACCTGATCCACATGAAGGGGATCGCCGACCGCCTGTTCGGCACCGACTACCAATTCTCCGTGCTCGGCGCCGGGCGGCACCAGATGCCGCTGGTGACCCTCTCCGCCATCCTGGGCGGCCATGTCCGCGTCGGCCTCGAAGACAGCCTGACGCTCGGGCGCAGCGGCCTCGCCAAATCGAATGCCGAGCAGGTGACGAAGATCCGTGGCATCCTCGAAGCCCTTTCCCTCGAGGTCGCGACGCCCGCGGATGCCCGCGCCCTGCTCGCCCTCAAGGGCGGCGACCGGGTGGCCTTTTGATCCGCCTCGCCACAGCGGAGGATGCCGAGGCGATCCATGCCATGGTGCTGGGCATCGGTCATGCCCAGGGCGAGGCGCATAAGATCGCCTCGACGGCGGAGGACATCCGCCGTCACGGGTTCGGCGCCGATCCCGCCTTCGAGGCGCTGATCGCGGAGGTGGGGGGCAGGCCGGTCGGCCTGTGCCTGTTTTTCCGTTCGTTTTCGACCTGGCGGGGACGGCCGGGAGCCTACGTCCAGGATCTTTATGTCGATCCGGCGCTGCGGGGTTCCGGCCTCGGGCGAAAGCTGCTGGCGGCGGCGGCGGCCCATGTCGCGGGGCGGGGCGGGGCCTATCTCCGCCTCTCGGTCGATGCCGCCAATGTCGCGGCGCAGGGCTTCTATCGCCGCGCCGGCTTGCGCCATTCGGCGGCCGAGATGATCCATCAGATCGACGGCGAGAATTTCGTGCGGCTGGCGGGGGGATTTCCCGCCGCGCAGGAGGACGAGCGATGAACCTGGACCCCTCTCTGGTCACCGACATCAAGGCTGCGGTCGCCAGTCTCGAAGATGGTGGCGTCGACTTCCTGTCCGAACTGGTGGCCGAGGGCAGCACCCTCGGCAACGAGGCGGGGGCGCAGGAGCGCATGGCCTTTGCTTATGGCGAGCGCGGCCTGGACCTCGACCGTTTCGAGATCGAACTCGCCGCGATCGAGCACCTGCCCGGCTTCTCGCCGCCGGTGCAGCCCGATTATGCCGGGCGCGAAAATGTCGTCGGCCTGCATCGGCCGAAGGTGGCGAGCGGCCGCTCGCTGATCCTGAACGGCCATATCGACGTGGTGCCGACCGGGCCCGCCGCGCTCTGGACCGCGCCGCCGTTCGAAGCCCGGCGCGACGGTGGCCGGCTCTATGGCCGGGGCGCCGGCGACATGAAGGCCGGCATCGTCGCCTCCTGCCTCGCCTTCGACGGGCTGAAGGCGCTGGGCCTCCAGCCGGCGGCGCCGGTCATCTTCCAATCGGTGATCGAGGAGGAATGCACCGGCAATGGCGCGCTCGCTTGCCTGGCGCGCGGCTACAGGGCCGATGCCGCGATCATCCCGGAACCCTTCGACCAGAGCCTGTTGATCGCGCAATTAGGCGTCATGTGGCTCGCGGTCGATCTCGTGGGCAAGCCCGCCCATGTCCTCGACACTTCGGCCGGGACCAATGCGATCGAGGCGGCCTATGCCCTGTTCGATGCGCTCCGCGGGGTCGAGGCGGCATGGAACGCGCCGGATTTCCGCCATGCCTGCTACCGTGACCACAAGCATCCGGTGAATTTCAATTTAGGAACCATCACGGGCGGCGAATGGCCGTCCAGCGTGCCCTGCGCCGCCACGATCGACGTCCGCGTCGGCTTCTATCCCGGCATGAGCATCGCCGCGGTGAAACAGGCCCTCGAAGCCGCGATCGCCACCGCCGTGGCCGAACGGCCGGTGCTGAAGGGGGCTCAGGTCAAGATCCGTTACCGCGGCTTCCAGGCCGAGGGCTGCGCCATCGATCCGACCGAACCGCTGCTGGCCGGGCTCGGCCGCGCGCATAGGGCGGTGAGCGCGAAGCCGCTCACCGAACTGGCCTCGACCGCGACCACCGATGTTCGCTTCTTCGTCCTCTACGGCGATACGCCGGCCACTTGCTACGGCCCCAAAGCGGGCGCCATCCACGGTATCGACGAATGGGTCGATATCCCGAGCATGATGGAAGTGGCCCAGGTGCTCGCCCTCTTCATGGCCGAGTGGTGCGGGCTGGAGCGCCGCTGACCGCCCGCGCTTCGGCTAGCAGCCAGTCGCGGAAAGCGATCAGGGCGGGCAAGTTCCGTTTGGCCTCGGGATAGACGAAGTAATAGCCCTGGCGGCTCACCACGCTGGCGTCGAACATCGGTTCCAGGGCGCCGCGTGCCAATTCTTCGCCGATCAGCACGCGGGGGGCCAGGGCGACACCGAGCCCGGCCACCGCCGCTTGCAGGACCTGGGCGAATTGCTCGAAGGACAGGCGCGGCTGGCTCGGCGGAGCGGCGACGCCCCGGGCGGCGAACCATTCGCCCCAGGCGCCCGGGCGGGTCGCCTGGACCAGCAGCACGGGGCGGGCGAGATCGGCCGGTTGATGCAGCCCCTCGGCGGCGATCAGGGCGGGCGAGGCGACGGGGACTAGAACCTCGCCCATCAGCGGATGCAGCACGGCGCCCGGCCAATGGGCGTCGCCGAAATGGATCGCAGCGTCGAGCCCCTCGCGCTCGAAATCGAAGGGACGCAGCCGGGTCGAAAAGCGGATCGTGATCTCGGGGTGACGCCGGAAGAAGTCGGGCAGGCGCGGGATCAGCCAGCGCGTGCCGATGGTCGGCAGGATGGCGAGGTCGAGAGTGCCACCCCGGCCCTGGAAGGCGATGGTCTGCGCCGTCGCCGAGGCGAAGCGGGCCAGCGTGTCGCGCAGCGCCTCGGCATAGAAGCGGCCGGCCTCGGTCAGGTAGACGCGCTGGCGCCGACGCTCGAACAGGGCGAGGCCGAGGCGCTGCTCGAGGTCCTTCACTTGGCGGCTCACGGCGCCCTGGGTCAGGTTCAATTCGGCCGCCGCCTTGGTGAAGGAGGCATGCCGCGCCGCCGCCTCGAAGGCGACGAGGCTGCCCAGGGGCGGAATCAGGCGGCGGCTCGATATATCCGTCATCACACAGGCTCATGAATTCCAGCCGGGATGGCAGGAAGCCTAACGTAGTTCATGATGTTTCCGCATCAACTTGATGCCGCATCATGCGTTGCCCAGGCGCCGCCGCTGGTCCATCCTGCGGCACCACCTCATTCTGGAGAGAGAAATGGCCTCCTCGCGCGCCGCCTTCGTCTGGGAAGACCCGTTCCTGCTGGAGGATCAGCTCACCGAAGACGAGCGAATGGTGCAGAACGCCGTGCGCGCCTATGCCCAGGAAAAGCTGATGCCGCGCGTGCTCTCCGCCTTCCGGGACGAGCGCTTCGACCGCGAGATCATGGCCGAGATGGGCGAACTCGGCTTCCGCGGCTCGACCCTGCCGGAGGAATACGGCGGCTCCGCTGCTTCTTACGTCTCCTATGGCCTCGCCGCGCGCGAAGTCGAGCGGGTCGATTCCGGCTATCGCTCGGCCATGAGCGTGCAGTCTTCCCTGGTCATGCACCCGATCTATGAATACGGCAGCGAGATCCAGCGGAAGAAATATCTGCCGAAGCTCGCGACCGGCGAATGGGTCGGCTGCTTCGGCCTGACCGAACCCGACTTCGGCTCCGACCCCGGCGGCATGCGGACGCGGGCCAAGAAGGTCGACGGCGGCTATGTCCTGCACGGCGCCAAGATGTGGATCACCAATGCGCCGATCGCCGATCTCGCGGTGGTCTGGGCCAAGTCGGAAGCCCATGACAATGCGATCAAGGGCTTCGTTGTGGAGCGCGGCTTTGCCGGCTTCTCGACCCCGAAGATCGAGAACAAGCTCTCGCTCCGCGCTTCGATCACGGGCGAGATCGTCTTGGAAGACGTCTTCGTGCCGGACGAGAACCTGCTGCCCAACGCGAGCGGCCTGGGCGGGCCGTTCGGTTGCCTCAACCGGGCGCGCTACGGCATTTCCTGGGGCGCGCTCGGGGCTGCCGAATTCTGCTGGCATGCGGCCCGGCAATATACGCTCGACCGCAAGCAGTTCGGCCGCCCGCTGGCCCAGACCCAGCTCGTCCAGAAGAAGCTCGCCGACATGCAGACCGAGATCACCCTGGGCCTCCAGGGTTCGCTCCGCGTCGGCCGCCTGATGGACGAGGGCAAGGTCCTGCCCGAGGCGATCTCGCTGGTGAAACGGAACAATTGCGGCAAGTCGCTGGAGATCGCGCGCATGGCCCGCGACATGCACGGCGGCAACGGCATTTCGGGCGAATTCCATGTGATGCGCCACGTCATGAACCTCGAGACCGTGAATACCTATGAAGGCACCCATGACGTCCACGCCCTGATCCTGGGCCGGGCGCAGACCGGGCTGCAGGCCTTCTTCTGATCATGAACGAAGCGCCGCTGGCCGGCCTGAAGGTCGTCGAACTCGCCCGCATCCTGGCCGGTCCCTGGGCCGGCCAGATCCTGGCCGACCTCGGCGCCGACGTGATCAAGATCGAAAAACCGGGGGAGGGGGACGATACCCGCTCCTGGGGCCCGCCCTTCGTCACCACGGCATCGGGCGAGAGCCTGGGCGCCTCCTATTATTTCGGCTGCAACCGCGGCAAGCGCTCGGTCGCCCTCGACATCGCGACGCCCGAGGGCCAGGCGGTGGTGCGTGAGCTGGTGCGCGACGCCGATGTGTTGGTCGAGAATTTCAAGGTCGGCGGCCTCGCCAAATACGGGCTCGACTACGACAGCCTGGCCGCGGTCAACCCGCGCCTGGTCTATTGCTCGATCACCGGTTTCGGCCAGGATGGGCCTTACGCCTCGCGCGCCGGCTACGACCTGATGATCCAGGGCCTGGGCGGCATCATGGACCTGACCGGCGAGGCGGAGGGCGAGCCGCAGCGGGTCGGTGTCGCCCTCGTGGACCTCTTCACCGGGGTCTATTCGGTGGTCGCGATCCAGGCGGCGTTGGCCGAACGGCAGCGCTCCGGCCTCGGCCAGCGGATCGACATGGCGCTCCTGGATACCCAGACGGCGATCCTCTCCAATCACGCCATGGCCTATCTGGTGACCGGCGAATCGCCCCGGCGGCGCGGCAATGCGCATCCCTCGATCGTGCCCTATCAGGCCTTCGCCTGCGCCGACGGGCATCTGATCTTGGCGGTCGGCAACGACGGCCAGTTCCGCAAGGCGATGGCGGCGATCGAGCTTCCGGCGCTGGCGGCCGATTCCCGTTACCAGACGAATGGGGACCGGGTTGCCAATCGTGACTCGCTGATTCCCGCGATCGCCGCCCGCCTGGCCGAACTGCCGCGCGACGAGCTGCTGGCCCGATTCGAGGCGGCGGGCGTGCCGGCCGGGCCGATCAACACGGTGGCCCAGGTCTTCGCCGATCCCCAGGTGAAGCATCGCGGCATGCAGCTCGAACTCGATTTCGAGGGCACGAAGATCCCGGGGGTGCGCAACCCGCTCCGCTTCTCGCGGAGCCCGCTGATCCTGGACCGGCCGGCACCCTCCGTGGGTCAGCATACCGAGGAAGTGCTGGCAGGCCTCCGCCGCGAGCCTTGACCGAGGTCAAGGCGGCGGGACCTTCGGGCGCCCACCCTGCGTTCGAGGGGTGGTGGTCGCGCCGCGCGTGAGCGCAAACCGTGCGGCATGGCCGAACACGGGAGAATGATAATGACCAAGATTTCTTACGGCCTGATCGGTTCTCTGATCCTGGGGCTCGCCGTCGCGACCCCGGCCCTGGCGCGCGGCCCCGGCGGCGGCGGTGGTGGCGGCTGGGGCATGCTCGGCGGCAGCTGCCCGATGATGGGCATGATGGGCGGCCCCGGCATGATGGGTGGCGGCGGCTGGGGTGGCGGTCCCGGCATGATGGGCGGCCAGGGCCAGGGCCAGGGTATGATGGGTGGCCAGGGCATGATGGGCGGCAATGTCGATGCCCTGGTCGATGCCCGCCTCGTCTACCTGAAGGGCACGCTCGGCATCACCGCGGAACAGGAAAAGGTCTGGGCCGCCTATGCCGACGCGGTGAAAGGCCGGATCGCCACCATGCAGGGCAATCGCGCCGGCATGATGGACGCGATCCAGAACGGCAACGCCCTCGACCGGCTGGATGTCCGGATCGCGGCCATGCAGGCGATGCTCGACGCCATGAAGGCGACGAGGGACGCCACCGCAGGCCTCTACAACGCCCTGAGCGACGAACAGAAACCGATCGCCGACCAGTTGATCGGCAACGACTGCGGCGCCATGTGATCGGGGAAACCCTGCACGCAAGCGGGAAAGGGCGGCCCGGAGGTCGCCCTCAGGCTTCCGGCCGGGGCAGAATTTCCGGCGGAATGGCGGCTGGATCGAAACGCCGCGGCCATTGCCGCCAGGCCATCGGCAGGCTCGCAGCGGTGCCGGTGGCCAGGACGCTGCCGGCGAACCACTGGAGGTCGGTGCCTGTCATTTCGACGGTCAGGCCGGCGGCCAGGGCGGCGAGCCCTGCACCCGGCCCGACCAGGGCGAAATAAAGCGAATGTAGATGCCCCCGGCCGCATTCGAATCGGCAGGCGGGATTGGCCCGGGCCACGGCGGGGACGAGGGCGGTGATCAGCCGCCGATAGCTGGGGTTTGTGTTTTCCGATCCCAGCGGACGGAACACGAGGGAGGGAATCGCCAGGGCTGGCCCCCCGTCCCAAACGATGTCGCAACGATAGCGGTCGTCCCGGCCGCGGTAGACGGGGTCGTGCGAGAGCCGGATGCGCTCGACCCGGGCCAGCGGCACGACGATGGCCGGCCGTCCCTCGATCGCCTGCTCCAAGCGTCCGCCCGTGAGGCGCCAGACGCCGACGGCACCGAAGGCTAGGCGCCGGCCACGATGTTCCAGCATAGTCCCCCCAAAGAAAAAGGGCGGCCCGGAGGCCGCCCTTGATCTTGTCCCCTTGCGGGCGATCAGCGCGAATAGAACTCGACCACGAGGTTCGGTTCCATCTGCACCGGGTAGGGCACATCGCTGAGGCCCGGCACGCGCACATAGGTCGCCTTGGTGCCGTCGAAGGACAGGTAGTCCG